>JBCCUH010000051.1:0-9957 GCA_039197405.1 Pseudomonadota bacterium | reverse complement strand
GGTCAAAGCCGTGGAAGGTGATGTCGCCACCGTCCTGAGCCACCGCAGGGCGCACACGGCTGTCCAGAAGTTCTTTGATCTGGCCGACAATCTCGCCGTCTTCGCCGTCATGCTCTGCGTGACCGGAATGCGCCGGGGCACTGCCGTCACCTGCCATCACTGGCGCGCCGGACTGGAAATGCTCCATGATCGCGCCAAGCAGCGCCGGTTTGATGTGATCCCAGTCCACCGCCTCGTCCTTGGTGACGGTCACGAAATCAGCGCCGAAGAAAACCCCGGTGACGCCTTTTACAGCGAACAGTCGTGCAGCCAGAGGCGAGACGTCCGCGCCGACTTCGGACGGGAAATCGGCCGTGCCCAGTTCCAAAACAGTCTGTCCGGGAAGGAACTTGAGCGTTGCCGGGTTGGGTGTGGATTCGGTTTGAATGAACATCTTGCGCCCTCCGATGATGAAGCTCTGATATGGCGAGCAGCCTGTGGGATGTCAATAGATTAGAAGCGTTCTAAGGTTTGGTGTTCAGCTGCAGCAAGTCCCATCTGTTGCCCCAGGGATCGCGAAACACAGCCACTTTGCCATAGGGTTCGTGGCGCGGTTCCTCTTCAAACTGTACGCCTGCCTTTGTCATCCGAAGATGATCGGCATCGAATGCATCTGTGTGCAGGAAAAACCCGACCCGTCCGCCGGTTTGCGCGCCAATGATCTGCTGCTGTTGCGGCCCCGATGCCTTTGCCAGAAGCAGCTGTGTTTCAGCGCCCTTGGGGCCGATCAGAACCCAGCGTTTGTCAGCACTCAGCGGTGTATCTTCAATCAGATCGAACCCGAGTTTTCCGACGTAAAAGGCAATCCCCGTGTCATAGTCCGGCACCAGCAGTGCCACGGCTGAAATATGCTGCGCCATGGCTGTCAGGTGATGGCAGCGAGGCGATCCACGCTGAGATCGCCGGGCACAATGGTCACGGGGATATCGAGGCTGCCCGAACTGCGCGTCAACTGCGTGACCAGGGGGCCAGGGCCCTTCTTGTCAGGGCTGGCGCCCAGCACCAGCACGCCAACCTCGGGATCATCCTGCACCTGCGCGAGAATTTCCTCTACCGGATCGCCTTCGCGGATCACCAGTTCAGGATCGACATTCTGCTTGTCGCGCATCCATTTGGCGAAGACCTCGAAATGCGCGTGGATGCGTTCGCGGGCTTCCTCGCGCATCAGATCGCTGACGCCGATCCAGTGATTGAATTCATCGGGGGGAATCACCGACAGAATTTCGACGCCGCCGCCGGTATTTGCCGCTCGCATGGCGGCAAAACGCATTGCGTTCAGGCATTCGCGGCTATCATCGAGGACCACCAGAAACTTGCGCATGCTCTTCTCCTTGAACGCCGCCTGCGATCATGGCGCAACCTCTGCAGCGGCGCAACGGCTTTTAGGCAGGCTGCGACAATGAGCGGGCTGCGCCCGCGCTGGATATGCGCCTGCGGCGCGGGTTGAGGCGCTGCCTCAAACTCCGAGGTATTTCGAGCAAGAGGAAGGGTTCAGGGTTTTTCCGACGCAGCCCAGTCCCAGTACATCTCGCGCACGCGCCGCGTCGCTGGTCCGATCTGATATTGGCGATCGTCAAAGGCGGTGACGGGCGTGACCTTCATCATGTTGCCCGACAGAAACACCTCGTCCGCGTCGCGAAAATCTGCGAAGCTGAGCACCGTCTCGCGCACGGGCGTGCCATCTGCGGCCAGATTGCTCATATGGCGTGCGCGGGTGATGCCAGCAAGGAAGGTTCCGTTTGCGATCGGGGTCAGGATTTCGCCGTCCTTGACCATGAAGACATTGGCGCTGGCGGTTTCCGCAACATTGCCTGCCGCATCGGCCACCAGAGCGTTGGAGAACCCCTTGCTGCGCGCTTCGGCGATCATGCGGGCGTTGTTGGGATAAAGGCAGCCGGCTTTGGCGTTGACCACATTGTCCTCCAGCACCGGGCGGCGGAAGCTGGTTGTGGTCAGGGTGGCCGAGGCATCCGGTGTTGCCATGGGGATGGCTTCGAGACAGATGGCAAAGCCGGTCGCTTCTGCCCGGGGCACGATACCCGATTGATCGCCATGGATCGCCCAGTACATGGGGCGGATATAGACAGCCTCGTTCGGAGCGTAGCCTGCAAGACCTTCGCGCACGATCGCCACCATATCGTCTGTCGAGACGGTAGGTGTGATCATCAGCGCCCGAGCCGATCGATTGACGCGTGCGCAATGCGCCCAAAGATCCGGTGTGACGCCCGCAAAGAAGCGGGCACCGTCGAACACATTGGTGCCGAGCCAGCTGCCATGATCAGCCGCGCGCATGATCGCAACGTCTCCGTCATGCCATGCGCCATCGAAAAAGGTGCGGATGTTGGTTCCTGTGGCCATGTCGCTTTGCTCCCTTATTGGGTCAGAAACTATGTCCTTGTAACAGCCCCGTCCAGACGTTTTGGCTGCGCAGGTCCCGGATATCGCTATCTGCGTTGCCTTCACTATGATGCGGGATTATGTTCACCGGGGTGACGAACACTGCGAGGCAGCTCTGTGATCAAGCCCCTTACGCGGGTCTGGGACGCCGTTCTGAGGCCAATGATGGAACGCCCGCCGCGTTTGCAGGTGGGTGCCTTGTGCTGTCGGCAGCAGGATGGCGAGATGCATGTGCTGTTGGTGACAAGCCGCGATACGGGCCGCTGGATCATCCCCAAGGGGTGGCCGATTGATGGCAAGACCGCGTCCGCCGCGGCATTGCAGGAAGCCTGGGAAGAGGCCGGCGTGCGCAGGGGCAGAGCGCGGCCCGAAGCAGTCGGGTCATACCGATACGACAAACGCCTGAAATATGGCCTGTCTGTTCCTGTTGAGACGCTGGTTTTTCAGGTCGCGGTCGATGAGATGCGTGACGATTTCCCCGAAGCGCAAGCCAGGCAGCGCAAATGGACACGTCCTGGCGAGGCGGCCAATATGGTGCAGGAACCGGAGTTGCAGCATATTTTGCGCGCCATGAATCGCTAAAACCGGAACGCTCCGCAAGAAATTCTTGCGCTGCAAGCTGTGCATGCCTAAGCCCGCGTCAACTGATCGGGGGATACCATGTCACAAAATGACCACGAAGCACGCCACCTGGAAACCCTTGACCGGGATCTGGGGCGGTTTTCATCATTGGAACAGGCCACTACCTATGTCGGCAGGCCGATTGTCGGGCCGGGCATCGCGCTAGTCTTCATTGTCATCGCGGCGCTGGCGACGACGCTGTTTCTCGATCAGGGCGACAATACCTTCATCGTTGTCATCGCTGCAGGCTTTGGCGCCTATATGGCGATCAACATCGGTGCCAATGATGTGGCCAACAACATGGGGCCGGCTGTCGGTGCCAATGCGCTGACCATGGGCGGGGCGATTGCCATCGCAGCTGTCTTTGAAAGTCTCGGTGCGCTGGTTGCCGGCGGGGATGTGGTTAAGACCATTGCCAAGGGCATCGTTGCTCCCGAAGCGATGGTCGAGCCCTCTATCTTCATCTGGGCCATGATGGCTGCATTGCTGTCCTCGGCGCTCTGGGTCAACCTGGCAACCTGGATTGGCGCGCCTGTGTCCACGACCCATTCTGTGGTTGGCGGTGTTATGGGTGCAGGCATCGCGGCTGCCGGATTTGCCGCTGTCAGCTGGGGCACCATGAGCAAGATCGCG
This sequence comes from Pseudomonadota bacterium, assembly GCA_039197405.1. Classification (GTDB taxonomy): domain Bacteria; phylum Pseudomonadota; class Alphaproteobacteria; order Rhodobacterales; family Rhodobacteraceae; genus Planktotalea. The sequence continues at coordinate 6,267 of JBCCUH010000051.1, read as the reverse complement.
GCCAGCTGGGTGATCTCGCCAGTGCTGGGCGGTCTGATCGCTGCCGGATTTCTGTGGCTGATCAAAGAGCGGATCATCTACCGCGAGGACAAGATCGCGGCGGCACGCAAATGGGTGCCGGTGCTGGTGGGGATCATGGCCGGGGCCTTTGCCAGCTATCTGGCGCTCAAGGGTCTGAAGAAAATCATCAAGATCGACATTCAGACCGCCCTGCTGATCGGCCTGGTGACGGGCGGTCTGGTCTGGGCAGTGATGATCCCGGTCATCAAACGACAAAGCCAGGGGCTGGAGAACCGTAACAAATCACTCAAGGTGCTCTTCGGCATTCCGCTGGTTGTCTCGGCGGCCCTGCTGAGCTTTGCGCATGGGGCCAATGATGTGGCAAATGCGGTCGGCCCGCTGGCGGCGATTGTGCAGGCCTCACAGTCCGGCAATTTTACTGAAGCTGTGTCGATCCCGCTCTGGGTGATGCTCATTGGCGCTTTCGGCATCTCCTTCGGGCTCTTTCTCTTCGGTCCGAAACTGATCCGTATGGTGGGAAGCCAGATCACCAAGCTCAACCCGATGCGCGCTTATTGCGTGGCTCTTTCGGCGGCGATCACGGTGATCGTGGCCAGCTGGCTGGGGCTGCCGGTCAGCTCTACTCATATCGCTGTCGGCGGCGTCTTTGGCGTGGGCTTTTTCCGCGAATGGGACGCAGAACGCCGCCTGAAGAAAGCACGCATGGCAGTGCCGGATCGCCCGGTCATCGCCAAAGAGGAACGCCGCCGCCGCAAGCTGGTGCGCCGCTCACATTTCCTGACGATCATCGCCGCCTGGGTGATCACCGTCCCTGCTGCGGCACTGCTCTCAGCGGTGATCTTTACGCTGATCACGGCGGTGGCTGCATAAGGCTTCATCTTGCCCTTAAACTCTCGCCGAAGGCGAAAACCGCCCGGCCCAAAGGCCGGGCTAATTCTGTGCGCCGCAAGGCGCGCAATTTACGACCTGATCATTCCGACTATATCGAAAGTCTTGGCCAGGATCGGCTCCGCAATCGCGCGGGCGCGCTCTGCGCCCTGACCCAGGAGACGATCAATCTCTGCCGGATCATTCATCAGACGTGCCATTTCAGTACTGATCGGTGACAGCTTGTCCACCGCCAGATCCACCAGCATCGGCTTGAACTGCGAAAACTGCCTGCCGCCCACATCGCTCAAAACCTGTTCCACTGACTGATCATTCAAGGCAGCAAAGATATTCACCAGATTGCGCGCCTCGGGGCGACCCTCCAGGCCACCTGCTTCAGACGGCAGGGCATCTGGATCGGTCTTTGCCTTGCGGATCTTCTTCGCAATCGCATCGGCATCATCGGTCATGTTGATGCGGGAGGCATCGGATGGATCGGACTTGCTCATCTTCTTGGATCCGTCGCGCAGGCTCATCACCCGCGTGGCGGCGCCCTCGATCACGGGTTCGGTGATCGGGAAGAAATCCACACCGAAGTCATGGTTGAACTTGGTCGCAATATCCCGCGTCAGCTCAAGATGCTGCTTTTGATCCTCGCCCACGGGCACATGGGTAGAATGATATATCAGAATGTCCGCTGCCATCAGCGCCGGGTAGCCAAAAAGACCCAGTGACGCATTCTCCGCATTCTTGCCTGCTTTGTCCTTGAACTGGGTCATGCGCTTCATCCAGCCCATGCGGGCCACGCAGTTGAAGATCCAGCCCAGCTCGGCATGGGCAGAGACCTGGCTTTGATTGAACAAAATGGATTTCGCAGGATCGAGACCCGCAGCCATATAGCCTGCCGCCAATTCGCGCGTGTTGTGCTTCAGATCGGCCGGGTTCTGCCAGACGGTGATGGCGTGCATATCGACCATGCAATAGAGCGTCTCGATGCCGCTTTCCTGCATGTCGACAAAGCGCTTGATCGCGCCGAGGTAATTGCCAAGGGTCAGGCCGCCCGAGGGCTGGATGCCTGAAAAGACACGGGGTGTGTGGACCACCTCTGTCATGGGGATATCTCCGTCTGGATTAAAAGGTCCGGCTGGCTTACCTATGGGGGCAGGTCCCGTCAACTGGCCAGTCAACGCGAGCAGTCACAGCCCATGTCCGAGAACGAATACAATCGCCCGCCCGAGGTGCAAAGCCCGCTGAACCCGCTGCCGCCGGTGATCGCGGCGCTGTTTTTGGTGATCATGGGTATCGAGATCATCCTGTCGCTTGGCGCACGCGGGATCATTGGTGGTCCTACCGCGGTTGGCTGGCGTCTCGATGCGATCCAGAGCTATGCTTTTTCGGGGCGCATTCTGGAATGGATGTGGGTCAACAACTCATGGCCCGCCGAACATCTTATCCGTTTTGTAAGCTACAGTTTCGTGCATGGAAATTTCACCCATGCGGTTTTTGTCGGCGTGATGCTCTTGGCGCTGGGCAAGGTGGTGGGGGATGTGTTTTCGGCGCTGGCGACATTAGCGGTTTTCGTTGTGTCTGCGGTTGTCGGGGCCCTGGCCTACGGGATGCTGCTCACGGATGACATCCCGCTTATCGGCGGGTTTCCGGGAGTTTACGGCCTGATCGGCGCCTTCACCTTTCTGATGTGGGTGCGTCTGGGTCAATTGGGCGCGCAGCAGGCGCGGGCCTTCACACTGATCGGCGTGCTGATGGGCCTTCAGTTGATATTCGGGCTGCTTTTTGGCGTGCAGAATGATTGGGTTGCAGATGTTGCCGGATTTGGCGCCGGCTTTTTGATGTCTTTCGTGGTCAGCCCGGGTGGCTGGCAGGCGGTGCTTGCCAGGCTGCGTCAGGGGTAGCCGCGTTTTGAGAAAACGCGTGGGGGCTCTGCCCCCGCTTCTGCGAAGCTCCCCCGAGGTTTTTTCAGCAAGAGGAAGGGGTCAGCGCGATCTGCGCAAGGCGGACTTCAGTTCCCTGAAACTGATCGCTCCGATTAGGTTGGCGATCAGCGCGTAGCTGATCATTCCGAGCGCGACGAGAGCGCCCAGCGCGGCAAAGCGCCATCCGGGCATGCCGAGAAACGGGCTGAGGGTCGCGCTTGTTGACCACAGGATGCCGCCCATTGCCGCGGAGGCGAGACAGATGCGCCAGATGCGGCGTCTGAGCCGGGCATCGAATTTGGCCACATCGCCCATCGAACGATTGCCAAGCGCCAGCAGCAGCACCATGGCCCAGCCCGCCAGCGTGGTGGCAATGGCAGGGGCAATCCAGCCGATCACCGGGGCCAGTCCAAAGGCGAGAGCGGCATTGATCACCATGGTCACGAGTGCGAAGCGAAACGGGCTGCGGCTGTCTTCGCGGGCGAAGAACAGCGGCTGCAGGGTCTTTTGCATCACAAAAGCGGGCAGTCCCAGCCCGTAGATCGCAACCGCTGCGGCAATGGCGGCGCTGTCGTCACTTGTCATCGCGCCTCTTTCGAAGAGCACGGTGACAAGGGGAAGTGGGATGACCATCAGGGCGACGGCGGCGGGGATGGTCAGCGCCAGGCTGATCTCGGTGGCGCGAGAGAACGCCTCGCGTGCGCCTGTGTCATCCTTTGCCTGCAAACGGCGCGACAGATCCGGCAGCAATACGATGCCCACCGCGATGCCGACCACCCCGAGCGGAAGCTGGTACAAGCGGTCTGCCGCAAAAAGCCAGCCCACGGCCCGATCAAAGTAGGAGGCGACCTGTTGGCCTACCAGCAGGTTGATCTGCATCACCCCGCCCGCCAGCGCGGCAGGGATGGCCACACGGACCAGGTTGCGCATTTGCGGCGTATAGCGCGGGCGCTGCAGCCCGAGCCTGATCCCGGCGCGTTTGGCGGCGATCCAGACCAGCGCCAGTTGCGCGATGCCGGCAACCGGGATCATCCAGATCAGGGCGCGTGCCACATCCGCGCCGGTGACAGCTGCCGCCAGCATGGCGCCGACCAGCAGCAAGTTCAGCAGCACCGGTGCCGCCGCCGCCGCCGCAAACCGCCCGGTGGCATTCAGAACGCCGGACGCCAGGGCGGCCAGCGATATGAAGAGGATATAAGGAAACGCAATGCGCCCGAATTCAACCGACAGATCAAAGGTTTCGCTACCAGCAAAACCGCTGGCGATCAGCCAAATCAACCAGGGCATCACTGCTTGCGCGAACAGCGTCAGGATGATCAGAACCGTGGCTAACCCGGCAAAGGCCTCGCGGGCGAAATTCTCTGCCCCGTCCTGCGCCTGGAGGCGTTTGGCGAACATCGGTACAAAGGCCATGTTGAACGCACCTTCGGCGAAGAACCGGCGGAACATATTGGGCAGGCGGAAGGCCACGACAAAGGCCTGATATGCCGGACCAGTACCCAGATAATTCAGGATCAGCGCATCGCGCAGAAAGCCCAGAACGCGGCTGAGCAGCGTCCAGACACCGACCGTGAATATCCCTGACAAAAGCTTCACAGGTCTCATGTCTGACGCGCCCTTTTGCTGCCCTGCTCAATGGCATCGCGCAGTTTGCGTTCCAGGTTCTTTTGCTTGTTTGCCGCGTAGAATTTCAACCCGAACATATCCTTGACGTAAAACGTATCGACCACCTGCTCGCCGTAGGTCGCGATCACCGCAGAGGCGATATAGACGTTCAGGCCCGCCATGGTGCGGGTCAGGTCATAGAGCAGACCGGGGCGGTCACGGGTATCGACCTCGATGATCGTGTAGATGTCCGAGCCATCGTTGTCGAAGGTGATATGCGTCGGAACAGTGAAAGCCCGTTCACGCTTTTTCATCCTGTCCTTGTCACGCATGGCTTCGGAGGCAAGCACCTCTCCGGCCAAAGTGCGCTCAATGGTGCGCTTCAGTCGCGGCAGGCGTGCAGCGTCATAAGGATGGCCGTCCCCGTCCTGCACCCAAAAAGCGGCCGTGGCAAACCCGTCCTTGGACGTGAAGGTCCGCGCGTCCACCACATTCGCGCCGACAAGGGCCAAAGCGCCGGCCAGCCGCGAGAAGATGCCTGGGTGATCGGCAATGGCAAAACAGATCCGCGTGGCATCGCGGTCGTCGTCGGGATGGATGTCGATACCGATGGCATCATCATCCAGATCGCGCAGCAGCTTGGCGAAGATCACATGGGCGGTGACATGCAGACCTTGCCAGTAGGGGGGATAGTGCCGCGCCGTTTCAACCTTGATATCCTTGGCAGGCCAGCCGTCCAGTGCCTCGCGCAACGTCCGCTTGGCTTCGGTGCCGCGCATTTCGCGGTTCAGGTCTTCCAGCCCGTTTTCAAGCGCATGCCGGGTCTGCCGGTAGAGGGCGCGGATCAGCACCGCTTTCCAGTTGTTCCAGGTATCCGGGCCGACGCCGCGAATATCGCAGACGGTCAGAACGGTCAGCAGATCAAGCCGCTTGATATCGCGCACGGCCTTGGCGAAGTCCCGCACGGTGCGCGGGTCGGCAATGTCGCGCTTTTGCGCCATGTCGGACATCAGCAGATGATAGCGCACCAGCCATTCGACGGTTTCGCAGTCCTGCTTGTTGAGCCCCAGCCGCGGCGCGACCTTGCGCGCAATCTGCGCACCAAGGATGGAGTGATCCTCCGGACGGCCCTTGCCGATGTCATGCAGCAGCAGCGCCACATAAAGAACCTTGCGGTTCAGCCCGTGGGTCAGAATCTCGGTCGATACCGGCAGTTCGTCTTCCAGCGCGCCGCGCTCGATCTCGGCCAGGTTGTGGATGCACTGGATAGTGTGCTCGTCCACCGTGTAATGATGATACATGTTGAACTGCATCATTGCGACGATGGGTTCGAATTCGGGGATGAAGGCGCTCAGAACACCCAATTCGTTCATCCGTCTGAGCGCGCGTTCCGGGTCACCGTGTTTCAGCATCAGATCCAGGAAAATGCGCTGCGCTTCGGGATTGTTGCGCATCTGTTCGTCGATCAGATGCAGGTTCGCCTGCACCAATCGCATGGCATCGGGATGAATGAGCATTCCGGTGCGCAGCGCCTCTTCATAAAGACGCAGGATGTTCAGCTTGTCGCTGAGAAAGCCGGCCTCATCTGCCAGCGCCAGCCGGTTGTGCACGACCACATAGTCTTTCTTGACCTTGCGCCTGCGTCTGAACATGCGTTCAAGCAAGGGCTCGGATTTAACGTGGATGGCTTCCAGCTTGGTGAGGAAGATGCGCGTCAGATCACCCACCGCCGTGGCGTGACGGAAGTAATGCTGCATGAAAATCTCGACGCCGCGTCGCCCGCCGCCATCCTCATAGCCCATCTGTGCGGCGACCTCGACCTGCAGATCAAAGGTCAGCTGTT
>JBCCUH010000050.1:0-9969 GCA_039197405.1 Pseudomonadota bacterium | reverse complement strand
GTGGGCTGTACGTCGTAGCTCACTTTCTTGACCGGTGAATAGATCGCGTCGATTGGAATCAGGCCGATGGGCGCGTCCTCTGGCTTGTTCTTGTCCGCAGAGACATAACCCTTGCCGGTGTTGACCGTCAGTTCCATGTAGACATCCGCGCCATCGTCAAGGTGACAGATGACGTGATCACGGTTCAGGATCTCGATGCCTGCGCTGTCAGAGATATCGCCCGCTGTGACGATGCCCGGACCTTTTGCATTGATCGACAGGCGCTTGGGGCCTTCGACTTCCATGCGCAGGCTGACGCCCTTGAGGTTCAGAACGATGTCTGTGACGTCTTCCCGAACGCCCGCTACGGACGAGAACTCGTGCAGCACATTGTCGATCTGCACGGATGTGATTGCCGCGCCCTGCAGGCTCGACATCAGAACGCGGCGCAGCGCGTTGCCAAGCGTCAGGCCAAAGCCGCGCTCAAGGGGCTCTGCCATGACAGTCGCCTGACGGGCCGGGTCGTTGCCCGGCTTGACGTCCAGCTGTGTCGGCTTGATAAGCTCTGCCCAGTTTTTATGGATCATGCGTCCCTCCATTCCTGCCTTCGCCTCATGACCAATGACGAAAGCGTCCCGAGGTTAAAATGACGAACGAGAGGCCACGCGCACAGGCGCAGCCTCCCGGGTATTTCCGGTCCCTTAAACGCGGCGGCGTTTCGGAGGGCGGCAGCCGTTATGCGCAATCGGCGTCACGTCACGGATGGACGTGATGTTGAAGCCAACAGCCGCCAGCGCACGCAGCGCGCTTTCGCGGCCAGAGCCGGGGCCCTGCACTTCGACTTCCAGCGTCTTCACGCCGTGATCCTGCGCCTTGCGGCCTGCATCTTCCGCTGCCATCTGAGCAGCATAAGGCGTGGACTTACGAGAGCCCTTAAAACCCATGGTGCCTGCAGAGGACCACGAGATCGCATTGCCCTGAACGTCAGAGATCAGGATTTTTGTGTTGTTGAAAGAAGAGTTCACATGCGCAACGCCAGCTGCGATGTTCTTGGAGACCTTCTTCTTTGCGCGTCGTGTATCGCGTGCCATCGATCAAGCCCTCCCTTATTTCTTCTTGCCGGCAATGGCCTTTGCGGGGCCTTTGCGTGTGCGTGCGTTTGTGTGTGTGCGCTGACCGCGAACCGGCAGGTTGCGGCGGTGACGCAGGCCGCGGTAGCAGCCAAGGTCCATCAGACGCTTGATGTTCATCTGCGTCTCGCGGCGCAGGTCACCTTCGACGGTGTAGTTGGCGTCGATGTGCTCGCGCATGGCGAGAACTTCTGCGTCAGACAGCTCGTTAACACGGCGCGATGCGTCGATGTTGACCGCTTCGCAGATCGCTTTGGCAGAGGCGGGGCCAATGCCAGTAACATATGTGAGGGCAATCGGGACCCGTTTGTGGGTCGGGATATTAACGCCGGCAATACGTGCCAAGTGCATATTCCTTTTTGTTGCGGGTCCGTAGCTCCAGACCCTTTTTTCACAACATGAGCGCCCGGGCATTTTGGCCAGCGGGCGCCGTGTCGATGTCAGGTGGTCTGCCGAATCAAACGCGTATCAACCGGCATATTTATCCTTTCGGGATGGCGCTACTTATGAGCCGGGCGGGGTAAGGTCAACCCCTGTCAAGAGTTTTGTCGACCAAAGCAACTGTTCCTAGCGAGCGAGACTTGCGACAGGCCTGCCCTTGCTCAAAGTTCAGTCAAACGTACTCCGTTCAACAGGCGTTTGATAACGGCAGGCCAATAGATCAAATACGCAAGTCCAAAGGTAACGATTGTCAGCAGAAGCCAAACCAGTGCATGGCCTAAAACATCTCCGAAATTTACCTCAACTTCCAATTTGGCAAGTTTCGCGCCTTCATGGTCGACAACATACGTTCTGTTGATTGGGCCTTTCAAAAAGTAATATGGCAGCACGAACAAGGCTAACCCGAGAGTAATCACCGACAGTATTATCCAGATGATGATCTGCCCAATCGCCTCACTTACGGAAAACTCACATTTCAGTCTCTTACCAATAAGCATTAGCAACCCTCAAATTCAAAAAGCGCCGGCAGGCCGACGCTTTTGAAGCTACTCTTATGGTTGTTCGTTCGCAACGCCTATCTACCTAAGCGCTTTTGCGATATCCGCTTTCACCGCATCAATCGTGCCAAGCCCGTCCACGGACTGCAGCTGACCTTTTGCGTGGTAATAGCCGATCAGTGGCGAGGTCTGCTTGTAATAGGCCATCAGGCGGATCTTGAGGCTTTCCTCATTGTCGTCCGCGCGGGCCGTTCCGCCAGCGGCAACCGCTTCAGCGGCGCGTCCTACGATCCGCTCGACCAGCACATCATCATTGACCTGCATCTCGATCACATGATCCAGGCTCTCGCCCTGCTCTTTGAGCAATTCGCCCAAGGCATCCGCTTGCGCCAGCGTGCGCGGGAACCCATCAAAGATGAAACCGCCCTCAGACCCAATCTCAAGCTGTTCACGGATCAGCCCGATGACGATCTCATCCGTCACCAGATCACCGCGGTCCATAACGTCTGCAACCTTTTTGCCCATCTCGGTGCCCGAGGTGCGCGCCGCCCGCAGCATATCGCCGGTGCTCAGCTGCTTCATGCCGCGCTCTTCCACCAGAAAAGCAGCCTGAGTTCCTTTGCCCGCGCCGGGCGGTCCAAGCAGTATTATATTCATCGACGCACTGGGCTCCGTTTGCCACGTTTCTTGCCTTTGCCGCGCAACTGCGACTTCTGGATCAGACCTTCATACTGATGCGCAAGCAAGTGGCTTTGTGCCTGCTGGATCGTGTCCATTGTCACGGAGACCACAATCAGAACCGATGTGCCACCGAAGTAGAAGGGGATGGCGAACTGGCCGCGCAGGATCTCGGGGAAGAGACACACCAGCGTCAGATAGGCCGAGCCAAGCACCAGAATGCGGTTCACCACAAATTCCAGGTATTCAGCCGTTTTCTTGCCGGGGCGCACGCCGGGGACAAAGCCGTTCTGGTTCTTCAGATTGTCCGCAACATCATCAACCTTGAAGCTGACGTTATGCGTGTAGAAGAAGGTGAAGAAGATGATCATCGCGGCAAAGAACAGCAGATAAAGCGGCTGACCGGGGCCGAAATAGGCCAGCAGCGTGCTCATCACCGGACCGGTCTGGTTGCCCGAAAAGGTCGAGATGGTCGCCGGCAGCAGCAGCAGGGACGAGGCAAAGATCGCCGGGATCACACCTGCAGGGTTCACTTTGACCGGCAGGTGCGAGCTTGAGCCCTCCTGCACGCGCATGCCGACCTGTCGGCGCGGGTACTGGATGTGGATCTTTCTCAGCGCACGCTCCATGAAAACCACGAAGGCGATGGTGACAACGACCATGACAATCACGCCGACGATCACCGCCGGGCTGATCGCGCCAGAACGGCCAGAGGCAAAGAACTAAGCCAGCGCTGCGGGCACTTCGGCGATGATGCCGACGAAGATGATCAGCGAAATACCGTTGCCAAGGCCGCGCGCCGTGATCTGCTCGCCCAGCCACATCAGGAACATGGTGCCGCCCACCAGCGTAATCAGGCAGGACAACCGGAAGAACATGCCGGGATCCGTGACCAGATCGCCCGCCTCAAGGCTGACCGCAAGGCCGTAGGCTTGCAGGGTCGCCAAAGCGACGGTGCCGTAGCGGGTGTATTGGTTGATCTTCTTTTGGCCCTGCTGGCCTTCTTTCTTCAGCTGCTCAAGCTGCGGCACCATCGAGGTCAAAAGCTGCACGATGATCGAGGCGGAGATGTAGGGCATGATACCCAGCGCAAAGATGCCCATCCGGCCAAGCGCACCACCGGTGAACATCGACAGCATGCCGCCGATACCCTGGCTGGCCTGGCTCATGAACTCCTGAAGCGCCTGCCCGTCGATCCCCGGCACCGGAATGAAGGTGCCAAGGCGGTAGACGATCAGCAAACCCAGCGTAAACAGGATGCGATTGCGAAGATCGGTGGCTTTACCAAGCGCGGACCAACTGGTGTTGGCGGCCATTTGTTCTGCTGCAGATACCATGAACGGCTCTCTTATGAAGGCAAATGCCGCCGACACCGTTTCCCCGGCGCGGCGGCAAATCTGGAAAACGTCAGTGCGTATGTAAGTGGGGATGGCCCCGCTCACAACCGGTTATTCGGCCGCAGACGCTTTTGTGACTGTCAGGGAGCCGCCCGCTTTTTCCACCACTGCAATGGCGGAGGCAGAGGCCCCTGTCACTTCGATCTGGGCTTTGGCGGAAAACTCGCCTTTCGCCAGAACGCGAACACCGTCCTTGACACGGCGCACGGCACCGGAGGCAACCAGCGCCTCTTCGGTGATCGCGGCTTTCGCGTCCAGCTTGCCCGCGTCGATGAATTTCTGGATGATCCCGAGGTTGATCACCGCGTAAGCCTTGCGGTTCGGCTTGGTAAAGCCGCGCTTGGGCAGACGCTGGTAGAGCGGCATCTGGCCACCCTCGTAGCCGTTGATCGCCACACCGGAGCGGGATTTCTGACCTTTGATACCACGACCGGCGGTCTTGCCCATGCCGGAACCGGGGCCACGGCCTACACGTTTCTTGGCTTTGGTTGCGCCGGGGTTGTCCCGAAGTTCATTGAGTTTCATGTCGCTTCTCCTTTGCCGGATGCGGCCCCCAGCGACGGGAGCGGCCGAACACGGCGTTTGCATTTGGGTTCGGGCCTGTCAGCAGGCCACCGGCGGCGTATAGACGCGGATGCATCAGGGTTCAAGCCCCCTGTCACATCTCTATGTCACACTTGCCTGCCGCAAACCGCCGCGCCATCGGGCCGCCCTGGCCTTGTGTGGCAGCACGTCAGGCCACCTTTGTCACCGATAGAGCCCCGGCACCAGGTTTTCCGCCAATTCCTGCAGCACCTCCGGCGCGGTTCCGGCAGGTTGAATGGGCCCGTAATGCACATCATAGCTGCCGCCCAGTTTGCTCATCAGCTCCGAAATATACCGCAAAGACGCCACCCGTCGGCCCACTTCCTTGTTACCCCCGGACAGAAAACTGAACAGCTTGCGCGTCCGGTAGTAATGCCGCGAATTGCGCATATCCGCCGACGCGGGCACGATCGGCGCATTGCAAAGCTCTGACGTGCGCGTCGTGCCGGTGCGCCAGCCCCGCTCTTTCAGCAATCCCCCTTCGGTATCCGGCACCCGGCCCGAGCCAAAGATCAGCACGCAGCCTTCCCGCTCCAGATGGGCGATCATCTGCTCGCGGGTGCTGCGCGGGGTCGTCACCTTGTCATGGCGATCCAGATCGACGGCGATCAGACGATCCTTGCCCAGAAACCGCTCCGCCTCGCGCCCGGCCACCACTTTCAGATCCGGGCGATGCTTCAGCAAAGCGCCCGCATGGGCGATGAAATCAAACGTGCCGATAGGATGGGTCGAGGCGATCAGCACCCGCCCCTTTTGTGGCACATTCTGCAATCCATGCGCAGTAATCCTCGTGCCGCCATTCATGTCCAGCACCGCGCGGATCAGCTCGTCGCCGACACTGCCGTCAAGCTCGATCAGCTTTTCACGCGTCTCGCGCAGAGCGAAAAAGGGCTGGCCGGTGACGGCGCGGTTCAGCGCATCAAAGCCCGTCATCGCCCAGCGCATCACCATGAGCCGTTTGTTCGCGCCCTCCGGGATGCGCAAACGCGCGCGCAAAAGCTGGTCAAGCGGGTCGTCTTTGGTCGGTTGAAACACGCGGCGCGGCTGCCGTCCCTGAGGATCGGAACGAAAAATACTGACCCGACGGTTTTTCCCATTCCCGACAGGACGTCAAGGGGCGCGGTTTTTCTCGACACCGCTGCCCCGCTGGCCCAAAGTTGCCGCAGACGACCGGGACTGCCGCGAATAAGGACATCTATGACCAGCCCAAACCCTGCCGACATCGACGCTGTGATCCTGAATTTCTCGCCCGCCAGCCTGCAGGTGTTGAACCTGGTTCTGGCGGTGGTGATGTTTTCCATCGCTCTGGAACTCAAACCCGATGATTTCAAACGTATCGCCAAGGCGCCCAAAGCGCTGCTGACCGGGCTGATCTCGCAATTCGTGCTGTTGCCGCTGATGACTTTCTGTCTGGTGCTGCTTGCCCAGCCGCAACCCTCCATCGCGCTGGGGCTCATTCTGGTGGCCGCCTGTCCGGGCGGCAATATCTCGAACTTCATCACCCATCGCGCCGGCGGCAATTCCGCGCTCTCGGTGTCGCTGACCGCATTTTCCACTGTCTCCGCCATCGTGCTGACACCGCTCAACATCGCCTTCTGGGGAACCCTTTACGGCCCCACCAGACAGATCCTGCAGCAAACCGCGATTGATCCTATTTCGGTCGCCATCACCGTGGGCTTCATGCTGGTGCTGCCGCTCAGTCTGGGCATGTATCTGAACGTAAAGCGCCCGGATCTTACCGCGCGGCTGCGCAAGCCGCTGCAATATCTCTCGATGGGGATATTCATCGCCTTCGTGGTGCTGGCGCTGGCCGCCAACTGGTCACTTTTTCTGCAGTATGCGGCGGCGGTGGCCGCGTTGGTTCTGGTGCATAACGCGCTGGCCCTCAGCGGCGGCTATGCGCTGGCCTCAGCGGTGGGCCTTGCGCCCTTCGACCGCCGCGCCATCACCATCGAGACCGGCATTCAGAACTCCGGTCTGGGGCTGATCCTGATCTTCGGCTTTTTCGACGGCCTGGGCGGGATGGCCGTGGTCGCCGCCTTCTGGGGCATGTGGCATATCCTGTCGGGCATCGCGCTGGCCGGGCTGATGGCGCGCAGTGCCGCGCCTCGGTTCAGCACCTGAACGAGACCAGGCAACGCACGGCCCGCTCAGGCTATGTTAACCTGCGCCGCAGTATAACCCGCGCCGAGCTCACGAACGGCACATCAGCGATCCCGCCCTGTTTGACATCAACGGCAAACACTCCGGTCAGGGCGATCTTCTCCGGACAGAAGACCCGGCCCCCGCCGGGATGTGATCCATCGCCACAATCGGCAGGCCTGCCACCCGTTCCTTCGACACAATCCCCCTGCCCGCCCGGAAACCGGCGGTGCGGGGCGCTACCGCTTGCGCAGGCGCGCTCAGCTCAGATCAAGATCGCCCGGATCATAGCGGTGCCGCCCGCTGGCCGAGGGCAGCTGGGTTTTCAGCGCCCAGATGCGGCGCACATCATCCATGCTCATCTCGGGATTATCGGCCAGAAAATCCCGCGTGTACTGATTGAACTGGTTGTGATCCTTGATCTCGCTCTGATAGCCCGGCGCCGCCTCACGCGCGCGCATCGCGCGGTATTCGCCGCAGGCCTCGGCCAGGGTCTTGCCGGCATTGGCTTTCATCCAGGCCATGAACGCGATGTTGAACCTGAAACTGTCGCCGCAGCGCGACGTGAAATACCGCCGCACATTCTGCGTGTTTTTATAGCTGTCGGTGATGAGAGTATCATCCCCCAAAGGTGCCGCGTGCCAGTCGAATGTCGACCGCGCGGCAGGCTTGGCCGGTTGCGGCGGTTCGCGCTCTGCAGTGTCCAGATAATGCGCGATGCGATCGAGGATCTCGAATTTGCCGCCCGAGGTTTTCAGCCCCAGGCTCCTGGCGCGTTGGGCAAGATCGGTTTTCAGCCAATACCATTGGCGCAGCTCACCCCCGGAGGTGATGGAATGAATGTCAGGTTTGCTCATCGGCGAAACCTAGCAAAACCGTACAACAAAAAACAGCGCCCCGGGCAAACCCGAGGCGCTGCGTTTTTTCGTCACCTTTCGTGCTGCAGCACGACAGGCCACCGGGGCCTTAGCCCTTTTCTTCGATGATCTCGACCATATGCGGGATGGAGTTGACCATGCCGCGCACCGCGGGCGTGTCTTCCAGCTCGCGTGTCTTGTGCATCTTGTTCAGCCCCAGGCCGATCAACGTCTGGCGCTGTTTGGCGGGGCGGCGGATCGGGGAGCCGATCTGCTTTACAACGATTGTTTTAGCCATGTCTCAGATCTCCTTACGCGTCAGCTGCTTCGGGAGCGGCTGCAGGTGCGTCATCTTTCTTGAGAATGTCAGCAACCTTCTTGCCGCGACGCTGCGCGACAGAGCGGGGGCTGCTTTCTTTCGTCAGACCGTTAATGGTCGCGCGGATCATGTTGTAGGGGTTCTGCGAGCCGATGGACTTTGCAACAACGTCCTGAACACCCAGCATCTCGAAAACGGCACGCATCGGGCCACCTGCGATGATACCAGTACCCTGCGGGGCTGTGCGCATGACCACCTTGCCTGCGCCGTGACGGCCCTCGACATCGTGGTGCAGCGTGCGGCCTTCGCGCAGTGCAACGCGGATCATCTGACGCTTGGCCTGCTCTGTGGCTTTGCGGATGGCCTCAGGGACCTCTTTCGCTTTACCTTTGCCAAAGCCAACGCGGCCTTTTTGATCGCCAACAACGACAAGTGCGGCGAAGCCAAAGCGCTTACCACCCTTAACGGTCTTGGAGACGCGGTTGATTGCGACCAGACGATCTGCAAACTCCGGTGTTTCATCACGGTCGCGGCGGTTGCCGCGGCGGTTGTCACGTTCTGCCATGAGAACTTCCTTCAAATAGAGTGGCGCGAAGCGCCGTTTGTCTCAACTCCGGTGCCATGATTTTTCGGCGAAAAATCATGGCCCGAGTCATCGGGTGGGCCGCAGAGCAGCCCACCGCAAGTCGTTTAGATCTTCAGACCACCTTCACGCGCAGCGTCGGCCAGCGCCTTCACCTTGCCGTGAAACAGAAAACCGCCACGGTCGAAGTATGCCTCGCTGACACCGGCTTTCTTTGCGCGCTCTGCAATCGCTGTGCCCACTTTCGTGGCCGCATCGATGTTGTTCTTGCCGACCACACCCAGATCTTTCTCCAGTGTGGAGGCAGAGGCGAGTGTGACGCCATTCACATCGTCGATCAGCTGCGCGCTGATGTTCTTGTTGCTGCGGTGCACGGAAAGGCGCATGCGCCCTGCGTTGACCTTGCGCAGCTTGTTCCGGACGCGCAGACGGCGCTTCAGAAACAGAGTTCTTTTGCTGTTTGCCATTTTGCTGGTCCTTACTTCTTCTTGCCTTCCTTGCGGAAGATAAATTCGCCTTTGTAGCGGATGCCTTTGCCTTTGTAGGGCTCGGGCTTGCGCCATTCGCGAATGTTTGCTGCGACTTGACCGACGAGCTGCTCGTCAGAGCCTTCGATGATGATTTCGGTCGGCTTGGGCGCGGTCACAGTGACCCCCTCCGGAACCGGGAAATCAACGTCATGCGACAGACCAAGGTTCAGCTTCAGGACATTGCCCTGCATCTGAGCACGGTAACAAACACCCTGGATCTCAAGCTCTTTCTTGAAACCCGCGTTCACGCCTGTGACCAGGTTCGCAACCATGGTGCGGGACATGCCCCACTGCTGGCGTGCGCGCTTGGATTTGCCACGCGGCGTGACCGTGATGGTGTTGTCTTCCATCGCGATTGTCACATCGTCGGTTGCTGTGAAGCTGCGGGTGCCTTTCGGGCCCTTCACTTCAACGGTCTGGCCGGAGACAGATGCGGACACACCTGACGGCAGCTCGACCGGTTTTTTACCAATACGAGACATTCCGTTCTCCTTAGAAGACCGTGCAGAGCACTTCGCCGCCAACATTGGCAGAGCGTGCAGCTGCGTCAGACATCACACCTTTGGAGGTGGAGACAATCGACACACCCAGACCCTGACGGACCTGCGGGATGTCATCTGCGCCCATGTAAACGCGGCGACCGGGCTTGGAGACCCGCTTCAACTCGCGAATGACGGGGGCACCGTCGAAGTACTTCAGGCTGATTTCAATGGTCGGGTGACCATCGACACCGGTGGAGCCTTCATGGCCCCGGATGTAGCCTTCGTCGGCCAGCACATCCAGAACGCGCACGCGCATCTTGGAGGCAGGCACCGACACGGTGGATTTCCC
>JBCCUH010000049.1:0-10006 GCA_039197405.1 Pseudomonadota bacterium | reverse complement strand
TGATCATCATGCCCTCGACACCAAGGTTCAAAACCCCGGACTTTTCGACCACAAGTTCGCCGATGGCCGCCAGCAGGATCGGCGTGGCAGAAACCATGAGCGACGCGATCAAGAGCGCCGGGTTGATTGAGCCGAAATCCATCACGCGGTCCCTCCGCTGAGATTGGACAAGGCCCATCCCGCCAATGCGCCTAGGACCACGGACTGAATGTCTGTGTCACGCTGCGAGTAGCGCGCTGATTGAAAGCCGGTCTTGAGAACCAGCCAGACAATGGCGGTGGTAACGGCTGCAAAGAACACCCATGCAATTGACGGTATCACTGAATTTTCAATGCGCCAAAACCCGGCACCGATCACAAGGCCAATAAACACAAAGGCAAATTTGCGGATCACGTTTCTGTCTCCCCGGCTGTGCTAAAATGCGCCTCGTTCTCCGATCTGAGGTCCATCAGGGCGCTCCGTGAATGAGGTGGATGAGAAGGGCAATTGAAAATGCACTGATCAGCATCGCACCTGTGTGACCAAGTGTTGGCCTGTGCAGCTTGCCCATCAATGCAGCGACACGCTCATTTCGCTTGGCACCGAGCACAGTGAGCAAGGCAATACCGCCAATGGCCGCAACATGCGCGCCAAGAAACGCAAGAGCGCCATAATGCGAAAGCTCGGCGTCACCGGTCAGGAACCCATGCAGCATCCAGAGCATCATCGCGCCCATGGCAGCCCCCATGATCAGAGGTTTGGCGTGTGTGTGCGTCATACCGCCTCTCCAGCCGGGCCAAAGCGCAGGCGGTAGTTGATGAAAATGTCGGTTGCCAAGAGGAAGAACAGCAGCATGCCCTGAAAGAGCTGGATCGCGGCTGACGGGATGCCGAGCATCAGCGACGCCAGCTCGCCGCCGATATAGGTCAGCGCCATTAGCAGGCCCGCCAGCAGAATGCCGACCGGATGCAAGCGGCCAAGGAACGCCACGATGATCGCGGTAAATCCATAGCCGGAATTGAAATCGATGGTGATCTGACCTGCGGGTCCCGCCACTTCAAAAAGGCCGGCCATCCCGGCCATTGCACCCGCCATGCCAAGACACAGAATTACGATGCGCGCGGGTCTTACACCGGCAAAACGCGCGGCGCGCGGTGCCTCCCCGGCCAGGCGGATCTGAAAGCCCAGCATGTGCCGCGCAAAGAGCACATAGGCGAAGATCACCGCGAGAAAAGCGGTGATCACCCCCCAATGCAGGCCGGTATTGGCAATGATCTCCGTGTTCGCGGCAGAGGCGTATTGCTGCAGGTTCCGGCTGCCGGGAAAGCCCATGCCGTCGGGGTTTTTCAGCAGGCCGGACGATACGGACGCCAGCCAGGCTTCGGCCACATAGACCAGCATCAGCGACACCAGAATTTCATTGGTGCCAAAGCGCACTTTCAACACCGCAGGGATCATCGCCCAGGCCCATCCGCCAAGCGCGCCCGCCAGTACCATCAGGGGAAAGATGATGACGCTTTCCGCCGGATAGAACGCCAGACCAACTCCGGCCCCGCAAATTGCGCCGATGATGTATTGCCCTTCGGCGCCGATGTTCCAGATGCCCGCCTTGAAACCCATTGAAAGGCCGATTGCGATCAGAATAAGCGGCCCGGCCTTGACCAGCAATTGTGGGCGCGAATAGCTGGCGAACTGCGGGTGAAACAGGGGATCCCAGAATATCACGCGGATCGCCTCAACGGGATCGGTACCGAGCATGGCAAACATGATGCCGCCCGCGATCATCGCCATGAAGACGGCGGCGACTGGCGTTGCAAAGACCCAGAACTGCGAGGGGCCCGCGCGTTTTTCAAAGCGGATCATGCGGCCTCTCCCGTGCTGTCATGAATACCGCCCATCATCAGGCCGATCTCTTCCACTGTCAGGTCACGAACCGGGCGCGATGCGGACAGCCGCCCTTCGTTCAAAGCGGCAAAATTGTCCGAAATTTCCATCAGCTCATCCAGATCCTGGCTGATCACCACCAGCGCGGTGCCCTTTGCAGCCAGATCCATCAGCGATTGCCGGATTGCCGCTGCCGCTGCTGCATCGACACCCCATGTAGGCTGGTTCACGACCAGCACGTCAGGGGCTTGCAAAACCTCGCGACCAATGACGAATTTCTGCAGGTTGCCACCTGACAGGGATCGGGCCGCATTTTCGGGGCCTGGCGTGCGCACATCGAAGGCCTTGATCACATCCTGGGCGAATGATCTGGCCGCGCCCCAGTTGATAAAGCCCGAGGACAGCATGTTCTTGCGCACCGCGCCTGAAAGCGCTGCATTCTCTGTCAGGCTCATGTCCGGTACGGCGGCGTGGCCGAGCCGCTCTTCCGGTGCCGCCAATACACCAAGGCCGCGCCGCGCTTGCGGGCCATCGCGGCTGATGTCCGTGCCGCCCAGCGAAATGGTCCCGGCTGCGCTGGTCACTTCGCCGGACAGGGCGCAGAGCAATTCATCTTGCCCGTTGCCCGCAACCCCGCCGATCCCCAGGATTTCTCCGGCGTGGACATCAAAGCGGACGTCTTTCAACGCCGTGCCGAACTGGCTTGGCGCCGGTAGATCAAGCCCATTAACTGCGAGTTTCACGGGGCCGAACTCACCGGCTGCGCGTTCCGGCACATGCAGGCTTTCGCCCACCATCATCTCGGCCAGTTCCTTGGCGCTGGTGCCTGCTGGTGTGCAGGTCGCCACTTTCCTGCCCAGTCGCAAAATGGTGGCCGTGTCGCAAAGGCTGCGGATCTCTTCCAGCTTGTGACTGATATAGAGGATCGCTGTGCCTTCGGATTTGAGCTGTCGCAGTGTCTTGAAGAGGATCTCAACCTCTTGAGGCGTCAGAACCGAGGTCGGCTCGTCCATGATCAGCAGCTTGGGGTTCTGCAGCAGGCAGCGAATGATCTCGACCCGCTGCCGCTCGCCCGCAGACAAATCACCAACGCGCATGTAAGGATCAAGGGGCAACCCGTATTGATGGCTCACGTCCTTGATGCGCGCCGCCAGATCGCGCTGCTTGGGCGCGTGCTCCATTCCCAGCGCGATATTCTCGGCGACGTTCAAGGCATCAAAGAGAGAAAAGTGTTGAAACACCATG
The DNA here is from genome assembly GCA_039197405.1 of Pseudomonadota bacterium. Lineage (GTDB taxonomy): Bacteria > Pseudomonadota > Alphaproteobacteria > Rhodobacterales > Rhodobacteraceae > Planktotalea. Next base: position 6,898 of record JBCCUH010000049.1, on the reverse strand, counting down.
GCCACGCCCAAATGCCGCGCAACGCTTGGGGCAGGGGGGGCGAAAGCCTCGCCGTTCAGCGTCATCTCGCCCTTGTCTGGCTTCACCAGACCGTAGATCATTTTGACCAGCGTTGATTTTCCCGCGCCGTTCTCGCCCAGAAGCGCGTGTACCTCGCCGGGGTTGATGTCAAAGGACACATCGTCATTGGCCACGACGCCGGGATAGGCTTTGGTCAATCCGCGCAAGCGAAGAAGGGGGTCAGTCATGCGCGCCGTCCTTGTCGTTTGTCTTGTGTTTCAATCACTATCATGCGTTGTGCAACACCAATAGCAATGGCCTGAGGATGTTTTCCGAGGGCCGGATCGCCGATCGGACAGTCAATACGCGATATTTCGGTTTCCGAGTGGCCCATCGCCGCGAGGCGTTTGCGAAAACGGGCCCATTTCGTGGCGGATCCAATCAGGCCGATGTGTCCGCGACTGTGCCTGAGCAATACGTCGCAAAGCGCCAAGTCAATCCTGTGGCTGTAGGTGACGACCAGGTGATCCGCTTGCGCCTGCAGCAGCGCTGCTGCGCGCGGCATGTCCACCGCGATTAGTGGGCTTGCAGGCGCGGGCATAGGGTCGGGCAAACGCCCCGGTGCATCGTCGATCAGCGTCACCTCGCGATCCTGCAAGGGCGCTATCACGCCGGCTATCGCCCGGCCCACATGGCCTGCACCCCAGATGAACAAGGGTGGCCGGTCGTGGGGTGTCGCGGCTTTGGTTTGCGAAAACTCTAGCGTCACCACACCGCCGCAGCACTGTCCAAGATCCGGGCCCAATGGCATTACTTTGGTCAGGCTGTTGCGTCCTTCATCCAGCATCTGCCGCGCCAGCTGCATGGCTTCCCATTCCAGGGTGCCGCCGCCGATGGTGCCCTGCGTCTCGTGCTGGCTCACGCGCATGGACGTGCCGGTTTCGCGTGGGACAGACCCGCGGGTGTGAGCGACATGGATCGTTATCCATTCGCTCATGCACGTACCTGCTGTACAGCTTTCAGAATGCGCTCCGGTGTCGCCGGTGCATCCAGCGAAGCATAGGACGCCCCGCAGGACCCTACCGCATCTGACAGCGCCATGAGCGCCGAGATGCCATGCATGAACGGCGGCTCACCCACGGCCTTGGAGCGATAGACAGTCTCCTCGCGATTGGATGCGTCCCACAGGGCAACATTGAACACATCGGGGCGATCGGAACAGGCGGGGATCTTGTAGGTCGAGGGGGCATGCGTGCGCAAACGGCCCTTGTCGTCCCAGACCAGCTCTTCTGTGGTCAGCCAGCCTGCGCCCTGCACGTAGCCACCCTCGATCTGGCCGATGTCGAGGGCTGGGTTCAGCGACGCGCCCGCGTCATGCAGGATATCCGTGCGCAGGATGCGGTTCTCTCCGGTCAGCGTGTCAATCACCACCTCTGTCACGGATGCTCCGTAGGCAAAGTAAAAGAAAGGCCGCCCCGATCCCTTGATCCGGTCCCAGGCAACTTTGGGTGTCTTGTAAAACCCGGTGGCGGAGAGCGATACGCGCGCCTCATAGGCCATTTGCGCCACCTGTGCGAAACTGTAGCATTCACCGCCCGCCGTGACCTGCCCGTTGGCAAATGCGATCTCCGCCAGATCGCACTGATGAAGTTCGGCCAGATGCTCTGCCATCCGCAGTCGGATCGTGTCGCAAGCGGCCTGCACGGCCATGCCGTTAAGGTCAGAGCCGGAAGATGCCGCCGTGGCGGACGTGTTCGGTACCTTGCCGGTGTCGGTTGCAGTGATCTTGACCGCGCTCACGTCAATACCAAACCGCGCTGCCGCGACTTGAGCCACTTTCTGAAACAGCCCTTGCCCCATCTCCGTGCCGCCGTGGTTCAGGTGCACAGACCCATCAGCATAGACATGCACCAATGCGCCGGCCTGATTGAGATGCGTGAGCGTGAAACTGATTCCGAATTTCACAGGCGTCAGCGCAATGCCCTTTTTCAGAATGTCATTCCCGGCGTTCCATTCCCGCACCATCGCGCGTCGCGCGTGATAATCTGATGACGCTTCCAAAGCGGAGGTCATCTCACCCAGTATGAAATCCTCGACCACCATCCCGTAAGGCGTGGTCTGCTTCTTCATCTTGCCGGGTAAACTCCCCCCGGAGGCTCCCTCACTCTCGGCGCGCGCATCCGCATAGTAATTCACGCGCCGTACCTGCAGGGGATCCATACCAAGCTCATGGGCGACGTGATCCATCACACGTTCGATCCCCAGCATTCCCTGAGGTCCGCCAAACCCGCGATAGGCAGTCGCGCTTTGGGTGTTGGTTTTCAGTCGGTGGCTTTCGATCCGCGCATTGGGCAGGTTGTAGGCGTTGTCCGAATGCAGCATCGCGCGATCTGCGACGGGCAGGGACAGATCCTGTGCCCAGCCGCAGCGGGTCATCTGCACGAAGTTCACGGCTAAGACACGACCCGCATCATCAAAGCCCACATCGTAAGATATGCGAAAATCATGGCGTTTGCCGGTGATGATCATGTCGTCGTCGCGGTCATAGCGCATCTTGCAGGGGCGCCCGGTCTGCCGCGCGGCCAGCGCGCAGGCCACGGCCAGCGCATTGCCCTGACTTTCCTTGCCGCCAAAGCCGCCGCCCATGCGCCGCACCTCGACCCGCACAGCATGCATGGGCACGCCCAGGGCTTCGGCCACCTTGTGCTGAATTTCCGTCGGGTGCTGGGTGGAGCTGTGCACCACCATGTCGCCCGCTTCCTGCGGCAAGGCAAGCGCGGCCTGACCTTCCAGATAGAAATGCTCCTGCCCGCCCATCTCGATCACACCGGACAGGCTGCGCGTTGCATCTTTGATCGCCCGGGCCGCATCGCCCTTTTCGTAGATCCGTGGGCCTTCCTCAAAGCGGCTGTTTGCAGCCATCGCCTCGTCAATCGTCAGAATGGCCGGTTTTTCGTCGTAAATGATCTCGCCCAGAGCCGCAGCTTTGCGTGCCGCAAGATGGCTGGTGGCGATGACCAGAAAGATCGGCTGGCCAAGGTAGTGGACCTCGCCTTTGGCAAGCAGCGGCTCATCATGCGCAGAGGGGCTGACGTCATTGTCAAAAGGCAGGTCATTTGCGGTCATGACCGAAATCACCCCTTCAGCGGACCGCACCGCATCGAGGGTCATATCCGTGATTGTGCCGTGGGCGATCTGGCTAAGTCCAAACGCCAGATGCGCTGTATTTTGCGGCGTTGGAATGTCGTCCACATAGCGCGCGGCGCCCGTGACATGCAGACGCGCGGCATCATGGGGGAGCGGCTTGGCGACGCTCATGGCTGCACCTCCAGAACCGAAGTGGGCGCGCCGGACATCTCCGCAAAATAGCGCCGCAACATGTTCTGCGCGGCGTCCAGACGGTAGCCGGCAGAGGCGCGCATGTCAGACAGGGGTGTGAAGTCGTCCGCAAGTGCTTGAGCCGCCGCTTCGAACGTCTCGCGGGTGTTGGGTTTGCCCGTCAACTGCGTCTCTGCCGCTGCTGCGCGTTTGGGCGTGCCGGCCATGCCGCCGAAAGCAATCCGGGCGTTCGTGATCACGTCGTTCTCAACGTGGATATTGAAGCATCCGCAAACAGCAGAAATATCCTGATCGAAGCGTTTGCTCAGTTTGTAACAGCGCAAGGCTGGTGCGGTTTGTGGAAGCGTCACGGCTTCGACAAACTCGCCCGGCGCGCGATCCTGTTTGCCATAGTCAATGAAGAAATCCTCGATCGGCAGGTCACGGCGCACATCGCCCTTGCGCAGATGCAATGTCGCGCCCAGTGCGATCAGGGCTGGCGGGTTGTCCCCGATGGGTGAGCCGTTGGCGATATTGCCGCCTATGGTGGCCGCCTGCCGGACCTGTTCGGAACCATAGCGCCGAACCATTTCTGCATAGGACGGATGATGCTCGCGAAGCGTTTGGTAAACGCGTGCCATAGTGACGCCCGCACCGACGCGAATTCCGCCACCGCCGACATCAATCTGTTTGAGATCCCGGCAGCGCCCAAGGAAAATCGGGGTTTCAATCTCGCGCAACTGTTTGGTTACCCAAAGCCCGATATCCGTCGCCCCGGCAACGAGTACAGAGTCTGGATTGGCGACGTAGAGGGCTGCCAGTTCATCCACAGTCTCGGGAGAGGCTGAATGCGGCGCATGTGCAAGCCTGGCGATGTCATCGAACAGCCATTCCGGGATGCCTTTGTTCCTGGCCGCCTCGGCCGCCTTGATAATCGGGGCGTATCCAGTGCAGCGGCAGAGGTTGCCGGCAAGCACTGTGTCATGATCGTCGCGCCCAGCTGTATGCGCGGCAGTCATCGAGGCGATGAAGCCGGGTGTGCAAAAGCCACATTGCGATCCGTGATTTTCAATCATCGCCTGTTGGACGGGATGCAGTTCGCCGCCGGGTCCACTGATCCCTTCGACCGTGCGCACCGCTTTGCCGTGCAGTTGCGGCAGAAAAAGGATGCAGGCATTAAGGGCAACTACGCCATCCGGCTCGGTGATCATGACGGTGCAGGCACCGCAATCGCCTTCATTGCATCCTTCCTTGGTTCCGGTGAGACCGCGATTTTCGCGTAGCCAGTCGAGCAGAGTTTTTGTCGGGGACACAGCGTCCAACTCAACCGTCTCTCCGTTCAGAAGAAACCTGATCATGTTGTTTAGTCCGCCGCGGTACCTCCGCCCATTATTAAGTTGCTCGGCTTCGATGCGGCGTAGAAGCGGAACGGGCTTTTCCTGAGCGTCCATGATTACGAGGTTTCGCAATTCTGGCAAGAGGGCAAAAATAATTGGAAATAGTTTTCGCCCCATTGCCTCTGTTTCACTCCGGGCGATAGGGTGCGTTCATGTCTGACGCTCCTCGATTCATTCACCTTCGCACGCATACGGAATACTCGCTTCTGGAAGGCGCTATGCGTCTGAAAAAGCTTCCTGATTTGTGCCGCTCGATGGATATGCCTGCGGTTGCTGTCACCGACACCAACAACCTTTTTGCCGCGCTGGAGTTTTCCGTTGCTGCCTCGACGGCAGGTATTCAGCCGATCATCGGCTGTCAGGTGGATCTGGCCTATCTTGAAGTGCAACCGGGTGAGCGCGCCAAACCGGCGGCACCTGTGGTCCTGCTTGCGCAGAGCGAGATCGGCTATGAAAACCTGATGAAGCTGAACAGCTGCCTTTATGTGGACAAGGGCGGGCAGTTGCCGCAGGTCACGCTGGCGGAGCTTGAGCACTACAGCGCCGGGTTGATTTGCCTGACAGGCGGCCCGGACGGCCCTGTTGGCCGCTTGTTGCAAGGGGGGCAGCGCCCGGCGGCAGAGCTGTTGATGGAGCGGTTGCACACCTGTTTTGCGGACCGGCTTTATGTCGAGTTGCAGCGCCATCCTGATGAAGGCGGCCCGCCGGAAGCTGAGCGGTTGACGGAACGCGGATTTGTCGAAATGGCCTATGCAAAGGGCATTCCGCTGGTCGCGACCAATGACGTCTATTTCCCGAACTCCAAAATGTATGAGGCGCATGATGCGCTGATTTGCATTGCGGAAGGTGCCTATGTCGATCAGCAGGATCCGCGCCGCAAGCTGACGGCGCAGCATTACTTTAAATCGCAATCAGAGATGGTGACGCTGTTTGCTGATCTGCCCGAAGCGATTGAAAACACGATCGAGATTGCCAAACGCTGCGCCTTTCAGGCGTATCGGCGTGATCCGATCCTTCCCAGGTTTGCCGATGACGAGGTTGCTGAACTGCGACGCATTTCCAATGAGGGCTTGCAAAAGCGTCTGGCGGTTATCCCGCATGCGGCCTCCGTGGAAGACTATCAGGCGCGGCTCGATTTCGAGCTTGGGATCATCGAGGATATGGGCTTTCCCGGCTATTTCCTGATCGTTGCGGATTTCATCCAATGGGCGAAGGACAACGACATTCCCGTGGGGCCAGGGCGCGGCTCTGGTGCGGGTTCGCTCGTGGCCTATGCGCTGACGATCACCGATCTGGATCCTTTGCGGTACTCACTGCTTTTTGAGCGGTTTCTCAACCCTGAACGCGTGTCGATGCCGGATTTTGACATCGACTTCTGCATGGATCGCCGCGAAGAGGTGATCCATTACGTTCAGGAGAAATATGGCCGCGACAAGGTGGGGCAGATCATCACCTTCGGTGCGCTTTTGTCGAAAGCGGCAGTGCGCGATATCGGGCGCGTTCTGCAGATGCCCTACGGGCAGGTTGATCGTCTGTCGAAGATGATCCCGGTGGAAGGGGTCAAGCCGGTTTCCATCGAGAAAGCCCTGAAGGATGAGCCGCGTCTCAGGGAAGAGGCGCGCAACGAGGAAGTTGTGGACCGGCTGCTGACCTACGGTCAACAGGTGGAAGGTCTGTTGCGGAACGCATCTACGCACGCGGCGGGTGTGGTGATCGGGGACCGCCCCCTTGATGCGTTGGTGCCCCTCTATCAGGATCCGCGTTCTGACATGCCTGCTACCCAGTTCAACATGAAATGGGTCGAGCAGGCCGGTCTGGTCAAATTCGACTTTCTCGGCTTGAAAACCCTGACTGTCATTCAAAACGCGCTGGAGCAGATCAAGGCCGGGGAGCGGCATCTGCATGTGGCTGCGGATGGCACGGAGCTTTACGAGCCGACGGACGGCACAATCGACGATATCAACGCGATCCCGCTGGATGATGAGGCCAGTTACAAGCTTTATGCGGCGGCGAAGACGGTGGCGGTTTTTCAGGTGGAAAGCTCGGGCATGATGGATGCCCTGAAGCGTATGAAGCCCACCTGCATCGAGGATATCGTGGCTCTGGTGGCGCTCTACCGCCCCGGCCCGATGGAGAATATCCCGACCTATTGCGAGGTGAAGAACGGGCTGAAGGAACGCGAG
>JBCCUH010000048.1:0-10046 GCA_039197405.1 Pseudomonadota bacterium | reverse complement strand
TCCCGCAGCCGCAAACTGCGCAGTTTCCTGGATCAATAACGATGTCGCTGCTGTCCAAATTGTTCGGCGGTGGCAAAGAGCCGCCGAAAGAGGAAGCCGTGGAATACGGCGGCTTCCGCATCTACCCGGAACCCTCGAAAGAGGCGCAGGGATACCGTATCGGCGCGCGCATCGAGATGGACAAGGATGGCGAGGTGCTGGTGCACAACCTCATCCGGGCCGATACCATCTCGGATCATGGCGTTGCCCTGCAAGCATCTGTCGACAAAGCCAAACAGATGATCGATCAGGTAGGAAAAGACATTTTCAAGTAATGACAGCGGGTTGCCGCCGTCTTTTAAGCCAAAGGATGAGCATGATGAACAAGCTGTTACCTGTTGCGGCGGCGCTTGTTTCTCTCTGCGCGGCGCCCGCAATTGCCGCCTGTTCCGGTCCCGGCACCCCGATGTTTCATTGCACCTTCAAAGGCGGCACCAAAGAGGTGCGCGTGTGCTTGCAGGGCGAAGTTGTCCTTTATTCCTATGGGGATCGTGGACGCACGCCTGAGCTGGTGATGGGACGCCGTGAGATTGGCGTAAACATGACCCCCTGGAGCGGAGTGGGCCGGTCAATCTGGGAAGAGATCACTTTCTACAACGGCACATATTCGTACATTCTGTCCTATGCGATTGATCGTCAGATTGAGGGCGCGCCGGTCGAGGGTCGGCTGATCGTCGCCGATGGGGACAGCGAGGTGGCCGAGCTTGTTTGCGATACTGGAAGTGTCACTGCGCACGACTTTTATCCGCTGTTCGAGGCCAAGGAAGCCGCTGGTCAGCGGTATTGCCGCGACACGTTTTCCTGGGGTTCGGGGTGCTGAAACATGCACGAGCTGTTCAAGATTTCAACCGAAGGGCCGGGTCTTTACGAGTTCACGCATGACGTGAAATCTTGGGTGCAAGGCTCTGGTTTGCTGACGTTATTTATCCGTCATACATCCGCCAGCCTGCTCATTCAGGAAAACGCAGATCCGGAAGTTCAAACCGATCTGGCTGAGTTCTTTCATCGTCTGGTACCGCCTGCGACGGATCCATCCATGTCCTATCTGACCCACAGGTATGAAGGTCCAGATGACATGCCCGCCCATATCAAATCGGCGTTGCTGCCAATCCATCTATCGATCCCGGTGATTGACGGAAAACTGGCTTTGGGGACATGGCAGGGGATTTACCTTTTCGAACATCGCACCCGCCCACATGTGCGGCAGGTCGCGGCCCATCTGCTGCGCGACTGAAGGCGCGTCAGCACCTGCATCCAAACCCGAATTGAGTCCCGCAAGACACACCATATGCTGGGGGTGCAAATGTGCACTACCCAAACTCTAGGCGCGGGCCTATAAAGCCTGTGGATAAGTGGGGCGAACCCACGAGCCGAGGCGGAAAAATGAACAAGGGGGACGGCCATGCGCTGCCCATTTTGCGGAAATATCGACACTCAGGTAAAAGACAGCAGGCCTGCCGAAGATCACGTATCGATCCGGCGCAGGCGGTTTTGCCCCGCATGCGGCGGGCGGTTCACCACGTATGAACGCGTACAACTGCGCGATCTTGTGGTGATCAAGTCCAACGGACGACGCGAGGATTTCGATCGCGACAAGCTGGAACGCTCCATCCGGATCGCTTTGCAAAAGCGCCCGGTTGAACCCGAGCGCATGGATCAGATGATTTCCGGCATTGTGCGCCGTCTGGAATCGATGGGCGAGACCGATATCCAGTCCAAACAGATCGGCGAGATCGTGATGGAGGCTCTGGCCCGTATCGACACGGTTGCCTACGTGCGATTTGCCAGTGTTTACAAGAACTTCCAGGCGGCGGATGACTTCGACAAATTCGTCTCCGAGCTGCGTCCGAACGTGACGCCCGAGGAGTGAGCCTCGATCAACGCTACATGAAAATGGCCCTGTCGCTTGGGCGGCGGGGCCTTGGGTCTGTCTGGCCCAACCCGGCTGTCGGCTGCGTCATCGTCAAGGAAGGCCGGGTCGTCGGACGCGGCACCACCCGGCCCGGCGGCAGGCCGCATGCGGAAACCGTCGCACTGGCTCAGGCAGGCGGTGCGGCACGCGGCGCAACGGCCTATGTCACGCTTGAGCCTTGTTCCCATCACGGTCAAACGCCGCCCTGCGCCGAGGCGCTGATCAAGGCGGGCGTTGCGCGCGTGGTTTCGCCCTTGCAGGACAGCGATCCGCGCGTTTCAGGCAAGGGCTTCGCGATGCTCAAGGCGGCAGGGATCGCGGTGGATACTGGCGTCTGCGCCGCCGAGGCTGCGCGCGATCATGCCGGTTTCTTCCTGAAAACAGAACAGCAACGTCCCTGGCTCACGCTCAAACTGGCGCTGACGCTTGATGGCCGCATCGCCACGCGCACCGGCGACAGCCAGTGGATCACTGGCGCGCAAGCCCGCAGGCGTGTGCATGCGTTGCGCGCGCGCCATGATGCGGTGCTCGTCGGCAGCGGCACTGCGCGCGCCGATGATCCGTCGCTGACGGTGCGGGGGCTGGGCGTCATCCGCCAGCCCGTGCGCGTTGTTGCGACATCCGACTTGGCCATTCCACAAGACGGCACACTTGTGCGCTCAGCACGGGACACGCCGGTCTGGCTCTGCCATGGCCCGGAGGCGGATACCGGGCGTTGGGCGCAGCTTCCGGTCAAGCTGCTGGCCTGCGACGGTGCTGAGCATGGTATCGCACCGGCCTCCATGATGCGCGCCTTGGCGGGCGAAGGGATCACCCGCGTGTTTTGCGAGGGGGGCGGATCGCTGGCCGCATCGCTTTTGCAGGCGGATCTGGTGGATCAGATCATCATCCACAGCGCAGGTGTGCTTGTCGGTGCTGATGGGATCGCCGGGCTTGCGGGCATGGGCGCGGATGTGCTGGCCGAGCTGCCGCGCTGGCGCCGCCTGTCGCATCAGCCATTGGGCGCGGATATCGAAACGGTCTGGGAACGCGGCCCGAGTCTCTAACGCCGCCACAGATGCGCGCGGCTTGCCATGATGCCTTGCAGCTTTGCCAGAATGCTGAGCCGGGGCGATGCTGGCGGCAGGCTTCCGGTTGCCAGTCTTTCCGCGATCACTTCGGGTGGGCAGGGCTGTTTGCTGACCGGATCGAAATAGCGCGGATAATCGATCAGAACCGCATGGGCAAGCCCTTCGAGGCTGATCTTCGTGCTGCGCCGCGCCGGGACCGGACCCAGGTCAGTGGTCAGCGACCAGCCCGCGTAGAACGGCGCGCCCAGACAGGTGACCGCCTTGCCGCGCAAAAGCGCCTCGAACCCCAGAAGCGAGGTCAGCGTCCACACCTCATCGGCCAGATCAATCGCACGGGCCGCATCCATCTGCGTCAGCACCGACGTTTCCAGCGCCTTCAGATCGCCTGCCTCGATCTTGCCGGGGCGCAGACCAGCTTCCACATCGGGGTGCGGCTTGTAGATCAGCACCGCACCCGGATGCGCGGTGCGCGCCGCACTCAAAAGCCCCAGATTGCTGCGGATATCGCGGGTGCCCTTCAGGATCGAGGCATCATCCTCGACCTGACCGGGCACCAGTATCCGGTGGCCCTCTGGCAGATCAGGCGCCGCAGCCTCGCCGACGTTGTACTTGGACAGCCCCGCGTGGCAGATCACCGAGACCAGCTCGCGCGCGCGGTCAATCTGGTCGGGGCGCATCACGGCGCGCAGGCGGATCAGCTCCTCCAGTCGGCTGGGGCGCGTCGGATCATAGTAAATTCCCATGTCATCCAGCACCAGCGACAGCGGCGGGACCAGTTCGGCCCCCAGCCCGCGCGAGCGCAGAAACCCGTCCTCCACATTGACCGAGCGCTGGCTGCGCGGCGCGGCGGCATTGCTGGACCAGATCATGTGGCGCTTGCCGGTCTCCAGTGCCTGCGCCACCTGTTCGGGGTCATCGCTGAACGACATGCGCACAGTTTGACCGAAAATGGATTGCAACGGCCCGCGTTTCCACAGCCGCATACCGCTGGCGATCCACCCCTTGCGATCCTCGCGCCACGCGCGACTTTGCGCATCCAGCGTGTCGATCACACTTTCCAGCGTGCACAATGTATCGCGGTAAGGATCATACAAGTGCGGATAAAGGATCATCGCAGCGGCAAAAAGCTGGGTCCGGCTAAGGCGTCTTTGCCTGCGGCTGAGCGGATATTCATCCTCCGTCAACCCCCAGCCGGCATAGAAGGGCTGCCCAAAAACACGCGGTTTATGACCGGCAAAGATCGCCTCAAACCCCAGCTGGGACGAGACAGTGTAGACGGCGGCGGCCCCGGTAAGCAATTCCCACGGGCTGACCTGATGGCTGAAAAACACCACGTTGTGATTGGAATCGCCCGGCTCGAAATAGCCCGGCCTGTGACCTGCCAGCGTGTCCGGATGGGTCTTGATCAGGATGCGTTTGCCCGGATGCTCTTCCTGCGCGAAAACCAGCATTTCGAGAAAGCGCGCACGATCCGCGCCGCTTTTGGTCACGGATGCATCATCGCGGGTCTGATCCAGCACCAGCACATAGCCCGGCTTGGGGCAGGGGGCTGTGGGATCAAAGCCGGTGTATTTTGTCAGATGCGCCTCTTTGATGCGCTCCAGTGCGGCGCGCGCGCGGTTCAGCAGCGCGGTGTCATCCAGCGGATGTGTGGCCAGCAACACTTCCAGATCGGAAGGCTGCGCCGGATCGTAATGCATCCCCCGGCTGTCGACAGTCAGCCCCAGCGGCGGCGCGCCGGACCTGCCGGGCAGCACTGATCGCAGGAACGCATCTTCAATGCGGATGATCGGTGCGTCCTTTCTATCAGCCACCTTCTGGCCGCGATGCGATGTCGGGCTGTGACCCCAGATGCCAATGGCATCACCGGGTCTGGGCAGGCCGACCGAAAGGTCATATCCGGCAAGATGCAGGATGCGGCGCACGCGCTTTTGCGTCAGAAATCCGCCATTATAGACGCAAAGACGCCGGCGCGAGGGGGCGCCGGCGTCTGTTTCCTCTTGCGAGGAGGGCATGGGTCAGCTGCCGGATGCGGCGGTCGCCGCCGTGCTAGTGATCCCAAGTGCGCTGGTTGCCCCGGTCACGGAGGAAACAGCACCAAGCGATCCTGTGAGCGCCGATATCGCCTTGCTCCACTGGGTGAACGGCGCCTCGGTCACATAGACCGTGTCTTCATCGCGGATCACGAAATCACGCGCCATGAACATCCCGTTGGGGCGGGTCAGATCCAGCACATAGACCAGACGCTGCGCGCCCTGCAGGTCATTGCGGCCCAGAACGCGATTGGCGATCTCCGCAGGCTCGTTGCGGAACACGAAAACGCCGGTGGGGTCAGAGGAGGTGCTGACCAATCCACCGACCTGCGCCAGCGCTTCAACCGCTGACAAAGTCTGGCTTTCAAACTGAACGCGGCTTTGCGCACCGGTGGCGCCAAGCGCGGTGAAGCTGCGCGTGTCCTTTTCCACCAGAATGCGGTCGCCGCCGCGCAGCGCGATGTCCATGGACGGGTTGTCATAAAGGTCCTGGAACCAGATCTTGCCGCGCTCATTGCCGCGGATCACGATGATCTGGGCAATCTCCGGCTCAATCGCAATCCCGCCTGCGCGGGCCAGCATGGCTGAAAGCGTGCGCGTGGGGCGCTCAATCGGGTAGACACCTTGTCCGCCAATGGCGCCCACAAGGCTGACCGTGGCACCATCACCGGCAAGACGGCGGACCTGCACCTGCGGATCGGGTGTCTGTTCTTCCAACTTGGCGGTGATCACGCGGCGAATGGCTTCGGGCGAATTGCCGGCGGCGCGGATGCGGCCTGCGTAGGGAACAAAGATAAAGCCCGCGCCATCGACCTGCACTTCTTCCAGCAGCGTCGAATTCGAGGTCTCACCGGCCAGCAGCCCATCATCGACGTTTTCCCAGATCGTCAGACCCAGCGTATCGCCGGGGCGGATCGTGTCCGAGCCAAGCGATGAGGCATTCTGAAAGCTTGCCGAAAAGCCAAGCGAGGGCACCACCGAAGTTGCCCGTGTGACCCGGTCGTTGACCGACACCACAAAGGCGTCGCCCGACCGCTGCACGGACCCTTCGAAGATTTCCTTCTTGTTCGGACCCACGCGCGGCAGGCCGCACGACGATACCATGGCCACAGTAGCCAACAGCAGGGCGGATTTCGCCCATCGCGATGTCAAGAGTTTCACTGCTCGGTCTCCTCGACCTATGTCTGCCTCAGTATTTTTTTACCAAGTTACTAGAATCGAGAATAAAAATCTACCGCTAGGGATTGTGTGCGTCACTTGACAACACGCAACTGTTGCCTCGGGGCCGCGGTGCCGGTCATCAGCGCGTCGTAAGGATCTTCGCCCGACAGCATCATGTCCACCACATGGCGCATCAGCTGCCTGCGCCCGCGCGACGAATAAAACCCGCCGGGCACCTGGCTGGTTTCCAGCAGGTAGCGGCGATAGTCCTTGTAGGCGCGGTTGTCGGGGCGCTCCGCGGCTTCAAAGAACTGGGCCAGCGGCTGTTCAGAGACGAATTCGGGCTTGGAATAAACCGCTTTGCCGAAGGTCTTAAGCGGAATGCCGCGCCAGAGCACCTGCTGGCCTGCGGTCGAGTTCACAGTGACGGCGGTGCGCGTGTCATTGAGCAGCTGCGCCAGCTTGCCGCCGCGCACGTAATGAACCCGGTCCGAAATGCCGAAGCGCTGCGCCAGCTTGCGGATGGTGCGGCGCACCGGCACGCGGCCATCTTCCAGCGGATGGGCCTTGAACACCAGATGATGATGCTGCGGCGCGCCCTTGGCAAATTCGCGCACGGTGAGTTCCAGAAACTCGGTCATCGTGTCAAAGGGCGAATGCATCTGGAACGAGCTGTCATGTTCAAGTTGCAGCAGCACCAGGTGATAGGGAAAACCGCCATACCGGATCCGCATGGTCGCAATGCGGCGCTCGATCGCCTGCAGCGGCATCAGCATAAGCCGTTGGAAGTAAAGCCGGAACTCTTTGATCACCGGCAGGTCGCGATGGGGGCGGAAATGCCGGTAATCGCCGTTACGAAACATCACGAACCAATGATAGAGCGCACCATAAAAGACATGCTGGCGCATATCGCCCCAGTGGCTGGGCGGCATCGGTGCCTCCAGATCAGAGCGCGCCAGCGCCTCCTGCATCTGCGGAACGGTCGTGTCCATCAGCCGCGAGTTGCCGTTCGAGCCGCCGCGTTCATAGGTCACCCAGAACGGGCGCAGATAGCCTTCCTCGAAAACATGCACGCGCAAACCCAACGCCTTGGCGCGGGCGACCGCACTCGCATGAACCGGGCGGGTATCGCCGTAAAGCACGATATCCGTTATGCCCTTGTCCGCAACCAGCGCGTCAAAGCTGCTGTCCCAATCGGCCAGCCTGCCGCGAAAGGGGATATAGGTCGAGGGCTGAAACCAGAAGGCGCGATCGCCTGCATTGAACCCCACGCGCCAGACGGAAGCTCCCGCGCGCTGAAGCATACGGCCCAATCGGTGAAAGAAGGGGCCGTGCGGTCCTTGCAGGAACAAAAAGACTGGTTTGGTTTGTATCGCGCGCGTCATCAAAATTCGGTCTACCCATTTTTCGCAATCATCGATAGACGGACGTTGGGGTAAAAATAAGGCGAAGTTGCGCCGGATTTTCCCAGGTTGATCCAGATCGGAGGCGCAGCGCCATGTTTACAGGCATCATCACGGACATCGGATCGGTGCGCCAGACAGAGCAGCGCGGCGATCTGCGTGCACGCATCGGCACCTCCTACGACACCGCCGGTATCGATATCGGTGCCTCGATTGCCTGCGATGGCGTGTGCCTGACAGTGGTTGCACTTGGCGAAGACTGGTTTGACGTGGATATCAGCGCCGAAACCGTCAATCTGACCAATATCGGGCGCAGCGGTTGGGCAGAGGGGCGCCGACTGAATCTCGAACGCGCCCTCAAGGTCGGGGATGAACTGGGCGGTCACATCGTCTCGGGCCATGTGGACGGCGTGGCAGAGATTGTCGCCATGGCCGAGGAGGGCGACAGCACCCGTGTTACCCTGCGCGCGCCAGAGGCGCTGGCCAGGTTCATCGCGCCCAAAGGCTCGGTGGCGCTGAATGGCACATCGCTGACCGTGAACGAAGTGGATGGCTGCAATTTCGGCATCAATTTCATTCCCCACACCAAAGAGATGACCACCTGGGGCGATGCGAAAACCGGTGATGCGGTCAATCTTGAGATCGACACGCTGGCCCGCTACGTCGCAAGGCTGCAGGACTGGGGCTAAGCCCGCTTGCACCACCGGCGTGCGGCCGTTTCCGCCGGGTGTGCACCTGACCGTGTGCGGCTTGCAGAAATTCAACCCCTCAAGGGCACCGGACACAGCATTGTGCAGGCCCCCTTGCAGCCCCTCTGGGGCGGCACTAAGACTCTGTTAGTGCCTTTGCTGTAGGCACGAGGCCAAGAGCGAGAGGCAGGCGAGACATGAGAGACCCGATCGAGACATATATGAACACCCTCGTGCCCATGGTGGTCGAGCAAACAAGCCGCGGTGAACGCGCCTACGACATCTTTTCGCGCCTTCTGAAAGAGCGGATCATCTTTCTCAACGGACCGGTGCATGACGGCATGTCATCACTGATCGTCGCGCAGCTGTTGCACCTTGAGGCGGAAAATCCCTCCAAGGAAATCTCTATGTATATCAACAGCCCCGGCGGTGTCGTCACCTCCGGCCTGTCGATCTATGACACCATGCAATACATCCGCCCCAAGGTCTCGACCCTGGTGATCGGGCAGGCGGCCTCCATGGGATCGCTGTTGCTGACGGCGGGCGAGGCGGGCATGCGCTTTTCGCTGCCGAACTCACGCGTGATGGTGCACCAGCCCTCCGGCGGCTATCAGGGTCAGGCGACCGACATCATGATCCACGCCGAAGAAACGCTGAAGCTGAAAACGCGGCTTAACGAGATTTACGTCAAACATACCGGCCAGACGCTCAAGAAAGTCGAACAGGCGCTGGAGCGCGACAATTTCATGTCACCCGAAGAGGCACGCGACTGGGGATTGATCGACGAAATCCTCGAAACCCGTGCCAAGGGTGAAGACGCATAAGCGCTTTGAGACGGGCCTGCCGCGCCTCTCGCTGCGGCAGGCTATTTTGCGATTGTGGGTCCGGGCAGCCTGTCTTAAGCTGCCTGGAAGCGCAGAACCACGCATCATGAAATGGGCCAGCAGCCCGAAAGGTAAGCCATGGCGAGCAACTCCGGCGGAGACAGCAAAAACACTCTCTACTGCAGCTTTTGTGGCAAAAGCCAGCATGAGGTGCGCAAGCTGATTGCAGGCCCGACCGTATTCATCTGTGATGAATGTGTCGAGCTGTGCATGGATATCATCCGCGAGGAAACAAAATCCGCTGGGCTGAAGTCCTCGGACGGGGTGCCGACACCGGCTGATATCTGTCAGGTACTGGACGACTATGTGATCGGTCAGGCCATGGCCAAGCGGGTGCTGTCGGTAGCGGTGCACAACCACTACAAGCGTCTCAATCACGCACAGAAATCCGGCGATATCGAACTGGCGAAATCCAACATCCTGCTGATCGGTCCCACGGGCTGCGGCAAGACATTGCTGGCGCAGACCCTGGCGCGCATTCTGGACGTGCCCTTTACCATGGCCGATGCCACCACGCTGACCGAAGCGGGCTATGTGGGCGAGGATGTGGAAAACATCATTCTCAAACTGTTGCAGGCATCCGAGTACAACGTGGAACGGGCACAGCGCGGCATCGTCTATATTGATGAAGTCGACAAGATCACGCGCAAGTCCGAAAACCCTTCGATCACCCGCGACGTGTCGGGCGAGGGTGTACAGCAGGCGCTGCTGAAACTGATGGAAGGCACCGTTGCCTCGGTGCCGCCGCAGGGCGGGCGCAAGCATCCGCAGCAGGAATTCCTGCAGGTCGATACCACCAATATCCTGTTCATCTGCGGCGGTGCCTTCGCCGGTCTCGACAAGATCATCGCGCAG
>JBCCUH010000047.1:0-10113 GCA_039197405.1 Pseudomonadota bacterium | reverse complement strand
GATCTGAGCATCGAGGAACGCGATCGCACAGACGATCAGGTCACTGTCGATGCAGCCGAAAAAACCACGGAAGTAGGCGTTGCCGTCAAATGCGCGACGATCACCCCCGATCAGGCACGCGTGGAGGAATTTGGCCTCAAGAAGATGTGGCCCAGCCCGAACGGCACGATCCGCAACATTCTGGGCGGTGTGATCTTTCGCCAGCCGATTATCTGCAAGAACGTCCCACGGCTTGTGCCCGGCTGGACAAGGCCCATCGTGGTGGGCCGCCACGCCTTTGGCGATCAATACAAAGCCTCTGACATGAAATTTCCCGGTGCCGGTACGCTGACGATGAAATTCACAGGCGACGATGGGGAGGTCATCGAGCAGGAAGTCTACAAGGCCGAAAGCTCTGGTGTTTTCATGTCCATGTATAATGTGGACAAATCGATCTATGACTTTGCGCGTGCCTCGTTCAACTACGGGCTCAATCTGGGTTGGCCGGTGTATCTGAGCACCAAGAACACGATCCTCAAGCAATATGACGGCCGCTTTCTTGAGATTTTTCAGGAGGTCTACGAGGCCGAGTTCAAGGACCAATATGAGGCAAAGGACATCTGGTACGAGCATCGGCTGATTGACGACATGGTGGCTTGCGCGCTCAAATGGAACGGCGGCTTTGTCTGGGCCTGCAAGAACTACGACGGCGATGTTCAGTCCGATGTGGTCGCTCAGGGCTTTGGCTCGCTCGGGATGATGGCCAGCCAGCTTATGACGCCCGACGGCAGGATCGTGGAAAGCGAGGCGGCCCATGGAACAGTGACGCGCCACTACCGTCAGCATCAGGCTGGTGAAAGCACATCGACCAACTCCATCGCCTCCATCTACGCCTGGACCGGCGCGCTGCGCCACCGCGCCAAACTGGATGAAAACGCCAAGCTGATGGAATTTGCCGAAACGCTGGAGCGGGTTGTCGTTGAAACCGTTGAAAGCGGCTTCATGACCAAGGACCTTGCGCTGCTGGTTGGTCCCGATCAGGGCTGGCTGACGACCATCGGATTTCTTGAGAATGTGGATGAGAATCTGAACGCGGCCCTGCAGGGCTAGCGCTGGTTGGCGAATCCACAAAGTCGGGCGCGGGCGCAGGTACGCAACTTTCGCGTTACGCGCATTAATCCGCGCGCAACGGCAGTACTGTTGCCCGATACAGAACAATGCTTTGTCACCGCTCGGCAATCACCACAAAACTGCTGGTTTCCTTTGGTGATCTGACCGGTGAGCGATAGGCTGATTTCGGGGTAATTAACGAAAGACTGCTTAATGCTATATATTCTTGCGCTGCTCGGGCTCGCATCCGGGACTTTGTTTGTCGGCAGTTCCGGCGATGACGAAATTATTGGAACCGACGACGCGGACAATATCGACGCGGCTGACGGTAATGACTGGGTAACTGGCGAGGCCGGTGACGACACGGTGGACGGCAACTCCGGCAATGACTGGATTTTTGGCGGCGACGGAGACGACAGCCTGTCCGGTGGCGCCGATGACGATTTTCTTGCAGGCGATGCGGGCAATGACACGGTCGCTGGCGGAGCTGGTCATGACATGGGCACAGGTGGCAGCGGCGATGACGAGATCATCGGCGGTGACGGCGATGACGTTTTCACCGGCTCGGACGGCAATGACGCCATGATTGGCGGCACCGGTGATGATGTGTTGCACGGGGACGACTGGGGCGTGGAATATGACGTTGGCTCTGATGACACGATCCTTGGTGGATCAGGTGACGACATCCTTTTTGGCGCAGGCGGGAATGATCTGCTGAATGGCGGGGATGACTCTGATCTTCTGAAAGGTGGCGGGGGCGATGACACCATGGACTCCGGACGCGGCCAGGACGAGATGTATGGCGGGGCTGGCGACGACCTGATGACCAACTTCGAGGGCTTCGACACCATGTATGGTGACGCTGGCAACGATACGCTTGATGCAGGGTTCCAGGGGGGCGACCTTTATGGCGGCTCTGGTGATGACAGCCTGGAAGGTGCACATCTCGGTGTCGGCGGCGAGGGCAACGACACGATTTCGGGCCGGATGTATCTGGGTGGCTCCGATACGCTGCTGGGCGGCGCGGGCGACGATTCCATCACCGGTGCGGCGAACAGCGCCGATTACATCGACGGCGGTACCGGCAGCGATACGCTGGATGGCGGGATCGGCAATGACACCGTTGACGGCGGCGCGGGCTACGATCAGGCGATCATCGGCGGTCGCGGTGATGACCTGCTGTTGTCTGGCGCGGATGGTGCAGCGATCATGGCTGGCGGCTCGGGCAATGACACGATCGTCATGCAGGATGGCCCGGTGCGCCTGGCCTCAGGTGATGGCGGCAACGATGATATCTTCAGCTTTGTGGGTGGAGACATCACCGGCGGGGCTGGCGCAGACAATCTTTACTTCTCGGCTGACTTCGATCCGGGTGTCGGCAACGTACTTGAGTTCGACACCTTCGAGGATACGATCATCGTCATGCACCCGGACGCGGAAAGCCCGGTCCAATCGGACGTGGATTTCAATTTTGCGGGCAATGGAACGGTGACGCTCAGCTACACCCATCCCGACGGAACGGTTGAAGATCTGGCACGCTTCCGCGAGGCGGATATCCTCAATCAGGACGAGGTGTTCCCTGTTGTTCAGTTCGTGCCAATTTCAGGGTTCGAAAACCTGCGCCTGAGTTGACTTGGGTAATTGAAACGGCTGCAAGGCCACATCATTTGCCGTGAACGTACAAAAGGTGCTGGGCGGAACTTCCGTCCAGTGCCCGGAGGCTTCCAGCGGCTCTGACGTGACCTGCCACCCTGCCCCGCCCTTGGTGCGGCGATAGTAAAGCGACGGCGCCCGATTGTCAGAAGCATAGCGCACCGCGTAAAGACTGCGCCCGTCGCTTAGCGCGGCGGTCATCCGCAAGGCCGGTCTTGCACCAATTCGCTGCGCTTCCGCTTCCAGCAACGCCGCAGCCCGTGCAAGCCCCAGCGCTGGTGCGTCACGCAGACCTGCACCTAAAGCAATCAGGAACAACGCCTCGCTGTCCGTCGCGCCCCTGCGATCTCCATAAAGCGCATCAGGGATCAGCATATCGGCCCGTTTTCGCAAACGATCAAAGCCACCGACCTGTCCATTGTGCATAAAGCTCCAGGCGCCGGAGGTGAAAGGATGGCAGTTGTTTCGTGACGTGGCTGACCCGGTTGCAGCACGCACATGCGCCAAGAATATCTTGGCGCGCAGCTGCTCTGCCAGCGATCGCAGGTTCGGATCCGACCAGGCAGGCCCCGTATCGCGATATAGACCCGGCTCAGGCCGCTGATCATACCAGGCCAGCCCAAAGCCATCAGCATTAAGCGTCGTCTTGCATTCCTCGGCTTGCCGGGATTGGACAATCAGCGAATGCTCCGGCGCCGTCACCAGATCGGACAGGAAACTCGGCGCACCAATATACGCAGCCCAGCGGCACATGGGCTATTGACCGCGATTGTGCGTGCGCGCGTAAAGCTGCGCGACTATGCGGCTGGCTGTCTTCTCGCACAGCGCCGGAACAAAGGCGTGCACCAAAGCCGCGCCCGCAGCAAGCAAAAGCCTGGCCGAGAACCGCAGCGCAAATGCAGTATGTTCCAGATAGGTTTCATCTACGCTTGCCGGATGATCGAGAAAAACGCGGCGGATCATGTCAGGTCTCCCATAGGCTGAGGTTTCACGCAGGATACGGGAGATGATCTGCCCGCACGTCCCAATTTATCCAGCTTTCATACGGTTTACCGAAACGACATCTCGTGATATCTCCCATTCATGGGACACGATACCATGGATCTGAAAATACTGCGCGTCTTGCAAAGCGACGCTGATCTGCCTCTGGACGCCATCGGCGATCTGGTCGGGCTGTCGCGAAACGCATGTTGGCGGCGGATCAAATCTATGACCGAATCCGGTGTGATCAAAGGCAAGACCGTCTTGCTGGATGCAGAGGCTTTGGGTCTGCCGCTGACTGTGTTCATCCAGGTGCGCACCGACCAGCATGATCAGGACTGGGCGCAGACATTCGCGCGCGCAACCCGCGCCCTGCCGCAAATCACCGGCGTTTACCGAATGTCCGGTGACCTGGATTATCTGATCCGCGCTCAGGTGGCGGATATGCGAGACTACGACAGACTTTATCAAAGACTGACGCGCAATGTTGCCATCGCCGATGTTTCTGCCAGTTTCGTCATGGAAGCCATCAAGGATTCGAGCGCCCTGCCGCTGTGAGCCTGCCACCATGTCAAGGATCGCCCATTTATGCCCAATCACTTCATCTTGCTGTTTTTCGCCGTCATCGCAGAGACGATCGGAACCGCTGCATTGCAGGCCAGCCAGCAATTCACCAAATTCTGGCCTGCGGTTCTTGTGGTATTGGCCTATTCCCTGAGTTTTTACCTCCTGGCCATTGCCCTGAAATACATTCCGCTCGGCATTGCCTATGCCTTCTGGTCCGGCCTTGGAATTGCCTCTATCGCGATCATCGGTTTGGTGGTGTACGGGCAGCGGCTTGATATGCCTGCGGTTCTGGGCCTGCTGATGATCCTGGGCGGTATTGTGATCATCCATCTGTTTTCAAATACCGCAACCCACTGATCCGGCCTGGATGGTGCCGTGGTGGGTGATTTGAGAACCGCAATTCGCGCAAACCGGGCGCCGCAACGCCCTTCTGCCAAACCAACACTTGAAACCCGTGCTCCGCCAACCAGTTAAGCGGGTATGAAACAGATCACCGCATATCTCGCCTTCGTGTTGGCCGCCGCCTTCGCGCTTTCGCCTGCCTTCACCTCACCCTTCACCGGGTTCACCGAAGACCAGCTCCCGATTCCGCAGATCAATCCCCCCGTGCAACCGGCAGGATATGCTTTCGCGATCTGGGGGCTGATTTACCTGTGGCTCATCGTGTCGGGACTTTTCGGGGCCATCAAACGCGCCAAAGCTGACGACTGGCACCGCGCCCGCCTGCCCCTAATCGTTTCGCTGGCCGTCGGTGTGCCCTGGCTGGCCATCGCCAACGCCAGCGCAATCTGGGCCACGATCACCATCTGGGTCATGGCAGGTTCTGCGGTTCTTGCCTTGCTGCGCGCGCCTTTTCGAGACCGCTGGCTCTTTCAGGCACCCGTGGGGCTTTATGCAGGCTGGCTGACCGCGGCCTCTTGCGTCTCGCTTGCGACGGTTATGGCAGGCTATGGCATCGGCCCAAAAGCGGCTGGCTGGGCAGTCGCGGCTATCGGTCTGGCATTTGTCCTCGCATGGAGCGTGCATCGCCGGCGCCGCAACGCACCGGAGTATCTGGCGGCGGTGATCTGGGCGCTGGTGGGCATCGTGCTGGCCAATTGGGCAACCGATGGGTTCGTGGCGCTGCTGGCCGGTATCGGCGCGATGGTCCTTTTCATTCGCGCCCTGTCGTCGCCGCAGGAAGATCCTCCGATCGGGCTTTACCGCTGATCTGCAGGCCCCTTACCCAAATGCTTGCGCAGCCGCGAAGGCGTTGATTTCTTCTTGCCCTTGTAGGGGTTCTTGTCGCTTTGCGACCGCAGATGCAACCGGATCGGCGTGCCCGGCATATCAAAATCAGCGCGCAGACCGTTGACCAGATAGCGCGTATAGGCCGCGTTCAGCTTGTCGGGATGGCTGCACATGACCACAAACCCCGGCGGGCGCGACTTGGCTTGCGTCATATAGCGCAGCTTGATCCGCTTGCCGCCTGGTGCAGGCGGCGGATGCGCCTCCATCATCCCGGTCAGCCAGCGGTTCAGCGCTGCCGTCGGCACCCGGCGGTTCCACACGTCATAGGCGCGCAGGATCGCATCGTGCAGCCGCTCAAGCCCCCGCCCGGTTTTGGCCGACACGGTGATCAGCGGTGCTCCACGCAGCTGCGGCAACAGCCGCTCAAAAGCTTCCTTGAGCGCGCGCAGCTTTTCCTGCTTTTCGTCCTCGATATCCCATTTGTTCACCGCCACGACCACGGCGCGCCCTTCCCGCTCCGCCAGATCGGCGATGCGCAGGTCCTGCTGTTCAAAAGGGATAGCCGCAGCCAGTAGCACGACGACCACTTCGGCAAATTTCACCGCGCGCAGCCCGTCGGAGACCGACAGCTTTTCCAGCTTGTCCTGCACCTTGGCCTTCTTGCGCATGCCTGCGGTGTCGAAAATGCGCACAGGCGTGCCTGACCAATTTGCCTGCAGGGAAATCGCATCGCGGGTGATCCCTGCCTCAGGTCCTGTCAGCAACCGGTCCTCGCCCAGGATCTGGTTGATCAGCGTGGACTTGCCCGCATTGGGCCGTCCCACAACGGCAATCTGCAACGGTCTGGAGGATGTAGGCAGAACCGCTCCCCCTTCATCTTGCCCAATAAACTCATCCTCGATGTCGACATCCACCACCGGCTCAGATGTGGCAGCACGCTCTGCAAACCCGTCGGAAATCGGCATGAGTTGCGCATAGAGATCGTTCATCCCCTCGCCATGCTCGGCCGAGAGGCGAATTGGCTCACCCAGCCCCAGCGCATAGGCTTCGATCACACCTGCATCGGCGGCGGCACCTTCGCCCTTGTTGGCGGCAAGGATCACATGGGCAGAGCGTTTGCGCAGAATGTCGGCAAAGACCTGATCGGCAGGTGTCACGCCCACGCGGGCGTCGATCATGAACAGGCAAATGTCTGCCATGTCGACGGCGCGCTCGGTCAACCGGCGCATGCGGCCCTGGAGGCTTTCGTCCGTCGCCTCTTCCAGACCGGCGGTGTCGATCACCGTAAAGCGCAGATCGCCCAGCCGCGCCTCACCCTCGCGCAGATCGCGGGTGACACCGGGTTGGTCATCCACCAGCGCCAGCCGCTTGCCCACCAGACGGTTGAACAGCGTGGATTTGCCCACATTCGGGCGTCCGACAATGGCAAGTGTGAAAGACATCGGTCTACATCCAAAGGAAATCAGAGCGCCGCTCTAACTCAAAGCGGCGCCCATGAAAAGCCCGTAGCCTTTTGTGCTGCGCACGAAAGGCTAGCGAATGGCGTGCAACTGGCCTTTGCGTGAGACGATATAGAGCGTACCGCCTGCGATGACCGGGTTGGTAGATGCTCCGCCCGGCACCTCCACCGCGCTGATCTGCTTGCCATTGACCGGATCAAAGCTGCGCACCAGCCCATCGTTGGAGGCGACCAGAATGCGTCCACCTGCGATCACCGGGCCGTAATGCGCCACGATCTCGACGCGGCGGCGTCGGTCTTCGCGCACGAAGAAGGGCAGTTTCGTTCCCCAGATCCGCGTGCCGGTTTCCGCATCCAGCCGCACCAGCTCGTTGCGATCCGTCACCGCGAAAATCGAACCGCCCGCAGGCCAGATCGGACTCACTGCCCCGTCTTTGGCTGTCCAGAGCCGCACACCGCTGTCGGCATTCAGCGCCACGATGCGTCCCTGGTGGCTACCGGCAAAGACCGTATTGCCAACGATAACCGGATCGCCGGTAATGTCGGAAACCGTGTTGACCGCAATTCCGCGCCGTTGCCCCGCAACGACCGCATCCCAACGGCGCAATCCGCCCTTTTTGAACGCGCCCTGCACTTCGCCAGAGCCGAAGGACAGAACCACCAGATCATCACCCACCGCAGGCGCAGGCCCGCCCGAGACATTGCCATTGTCGGAATTGCCATCAAGTTGCCAGACAACCTTGCCGTTCTTGGCGTTGATCGCCCAGGCCACATTGTCGCCAGCCACCACATAGACCAGCCCGCCAGAGGCGGATGGCGCACTTGTGGCAGGCGCATCAAGGTCCTGAACCCAGATTTCAGCGCCGCTGGATGGATCCAGCGCCGTCAGCTTGCCAAATCCCGACGTGACGAACAGAACGCCATCTGCATAGGCCAGACCGCCACCGCCTGCATCATTCTGGCGATCACGGGACGGGGTCAGATCAACCGACCAGAGCTTTTCACCGCCCAGCGATACCGCGCTGACTAGGCTGCGGCTATCCATGGTGAAGATGCGCCCGCCCGCGATAACCGGATCGGCGGTGATGCGATGCCGGCGGCTGTCGCCTTCACCAATCGGAACCGACCATTGCACGCCTGTGAGATTGGCAGCTAGCGCCGGATGCGCCGTGCGTGTCGCGGGCGTGCCGATCCGCTGGGTCCAGCTTGCATTGGTGGTCATTTTCGGCAGCGAGATCTTCTGCGCCGTGTTTTCCGTTGTCACGCGGTCATCACTGATTTCATCAAAGGGCGCGCGCAGATCCTCGCGCTTGCCCGGCAGGATGAGATCTTCCTCGGCGCAGCCTGCCAACAGGGCCGCTGCCACGCTTGCCATGATCCATGTGCTTGTTTTCACTGCTCTAACCCCTCCGGGTGGTCTTTGGCGCCGCCTTGCAGGATATGCCCCCTGCGTGTCGCGCTCGTTCTGATCTTACTGGCTGCTCGCCGCTTGCGCGTCCTGACCTGCAAGCGTTTCCGGCTCGACACCTAGCGCAATAATGAGTTGAGTGGCGCGCTGACGCAAGCCTGCTGTCGCTTCCGCATCAACCACAAGCCCTTGCAGGGTTTCAATCGCCGCCTCTGTATTGCCCTCTTCGATATCAATCAGCGCCAGTTGCTCCTGCGCCAGCGGGCGCAATGCCTGGCCGGGGCTGGCCAGCGCACTCAGACGCTGGCGGCGCTCATCGGCGCTCAGGCTGCCTTTGCGGCTGGCAGATTTGAAGGCTGCGATCTGGCGATAGATTTCCGGCAAGCTGCCATCCGAGGCGATCAGGTCCAGCGCTGCCTGCGCGGCTGCATCATCGCCATCGGCGCTTTGCTCAGCTGCTTCCAGCAGCGCAACAATGGCGCGCGCGCCGGGCGTGATATCGCCGGATTTCACCTTGTCGAGCGCGGCAATGCGATCTGCAGGCGCATTCGCCTCTAATGCGCCAAGGATCGCATCGCCTGCGTTTTGCGCCTTGGCACGGGCCTGCGCCTTGCTCCATTCATTGTAGGCTGTGCCGCCGACAATGGCGACAACCAGCACGACCGCAATCCACCCGTATTTTTTGAAATACCCAAAAAGCCGGTCCCGGCGCACCTCTTCGGTGACTTCGTCGATAAAGCTGTCGGTATCACTCACGGCGCAGTGCCCCCCAAACTCGCACGAAACATCGCGCATTTTCAGGTCTCTTACCCCGATGTCCGCCGAGTGCCAAGAGGCGGCCACAAAGGCGCCCATATTGTCCGGCAGATACGTGCCTGCAAGCTTTGATCAGCACGGAGTTGCGACAGTTTGTTGCGCGTGGCAGAAAAAACAAATCTAAACTCGCGAGTTTAGCGTATATAGCAACAAACATTGCACTCCGCGCAGAAAGTCTTATGTGCGAATGAACACAATCCCCCGGTGGCACAGGGAAACGTGCAGGTGCCCGCCGGGCCGGGAAAGCCCCGGAATTTAAGGACGGAACGATTATGAAACTGATCCCTCTGCTGACCGCGATTGTCGTGACGGTGTTCTTGTATTTCCTCGTGGTCGAACGCGACGACTTGCTGGCCTTTGCCAACGCAGAGGAAAATGCTTCCGTCCAGACTGCGTCCGGCACGGCCCAACCCGCGACTGAAAGCTCTGACGCTCAAAGCGCTGCCATCCGTGTTTCAGCAATGCGCAGCACCGCGCGGCAGATTGACAGTGCGGTCATTCTGCGCGGCGAAACAGAGGCGGCGCGACAGGTCGATGTGCGCGCCGAAACGTCAGGTCAGGTGATTTCCGAGCCGCTGCGCAAGGGCGCTTTTGTTACCCAAGGACAACTGCTGTGCAAAATCGATCCCGGCACGCGCGATGCGTCTCTGGCCGAGGCCAAGGCACGGCTGAGCGAAGCGCGTGCGCGTGTTCCAGAGGCCGAAGCGCGCGTTCCCGAAGCGCAGGCACGGCTTGATGAAGCCATGGCACGACTTGATGAAGCCAAGATCAACATCAATGCGGCCAGCAAGCTAAACCAGGGTGGTTTCGCCTCCGAAACACGGGTCGCGGCAGCGCAGGCGGCTGTGCGTGCCGCCGAGGCTGCGGTGGCCAGTGCCAAGTCCGGTTTGCAAAGCACGCAAGCCGGAAT
>JBCCUH010000046.1:0-10190 GCA_039197405.1 Pseudomonadota bacterium | reverse complement strand
GAACGCAAAAAGAATTTGGACACCTCATTTGAATATGTCCCGCATCATCAGATTTATTGGGTTTTTCGGTTTGGCATTGACCGTTGCAGCCTGCTCGACGCCCGGTCCCGGACATGTGGGCGTTTACGACCCGCATGAAACCGTGAACAGGCAGAACCACGAATTGAACCGCGCGCTGGATCGCGCGCTGCTGCGCCCTGCCGGGGTTGGCTATTCCGAGGGCATGCCTGATGATCTGGAGGACAGCGTCAGCAACTTCGCATCGAACCTGTCGCTGCCGGGCAATGTGGTGAACAACCTGCTGCAGGGCAACATAGAAGGTGCGTTCCGCAACACGGTCAGGTTTGTTGTCAACTCCACGCTTGGCTTTGGCGGCCTGTTTGATCCGGCCGGTGATTTCGGCATCGAGGAGATCCAGGGCGATTTCGGACAGACGCTTTATGTCTGGGGTGTACCGGAAGGGGCCTATGTGGAACTGCCGGGGCTCGGCCCGTCGACAGAACGTGATGCCGTCGGGCGGATTGTCGATCTGGCAACCAACCCCTTGAGCTATGTTCTGCCGAGCCCGGAGAAGTATGCTGGCACGGCGGCGCGTGCCGTGGCAGGTGTGGGTGCGCGCGGGCGCTATGCCGAAACCATCGATTCAGTGCTTTATGACAGCGCTGACAGCTATGCGCAGACGCGGCAGATATACCTGCAAAACAGACGGTTCGAATTGGGTGACGACACTGCGATTGCCGCCCCGGACCCATTTGAACTGGACACGGAAGGGTTTTGATCATGAAGCGACGTCATTTTGTTCTGGGTGCGAGTGCTGCGGCTGTGATCGGTGCTCCGAGTGTTTCGTTGGCACTGTCCGAAGGGCAGGCTTCCGGGCTGGTCAACAGCGTGGTGAACGACATCAACAAGGTGATTGCGTCGGGCAAGTCCGAAAGCGGTATGATCCGCGACTTTGCGCGTATTTTTGATCGCTATGCAGACAATGCCTATATCGCTGCATATGCGATGGGCGCGGATGCGCGGCGGGCCAGTGGCGCGCAGAAAAAAGCATTTTCGAATGCGTTTGGCGATTACCTTGCGCGCAAATACGGCAAGCGGTTCCGTGAATTCATTGGTGGTCAGATCCAGGTTCAGTCGGTGCGCTCGGCCAACAAGTTCTATGAGGTGCGCACCAAGGCGATCTTGCGCGGACAGTCGCCTTTTGATGTGACTTTCCTTGTGTCCGATCGTGCCGGCCGTCCGCTGTTCTTCAATATGTTCATTGAAGGCATCAATATGCTGGCGACCGAGCGGACCGAGATCGGTGCAATGATTGACCGGCGCGGCGGTAATATCGACCAGATGATCGGTGATCTGAAACGCGCAGGGTAGCGCGCGGCGCTAACGGTTTTCGCGGGCCTGCGAGCCATTGTCGGAAATGTCCCCTGACCCCGAGGTGCCACCAAAGCCGCGCAACACGCGTTGCAGCACGGTTTCGGCCACACCGTCGGGTGCACCTGTTTGAAAGCCGGGCTGTGTTCGCGTTGGCGGAATGGGCGCAACCATGGGCAATGGGCGCGCAGGCAACCCCTGATGGACGCGCAGCATGACCTCGTGCCAGATTTCGGCGGGCAGGCCGCCACCGGTAACCCCGGTGAGCGGCGTGTTGTCGTCATAGCCCATCCAGACGCCCGCGACGTAATCGGCTGAAAACCCGATGAACCAGGCATCTCGCGCGGCCTGTGTTGTGCCGGTCTTGCCAGCGACTTCGCGGTCGGGCAGGGCGGCGCGGCGGCCTGTGCCCTGGCTGACCACTTTCTCCATCATGTAAACGAGCTGACCGGCAGCATCCTCTCGGATCACCCGTTCGCCGATACCGCCGCCGGTGCCCATCAGCGGCTCTTTCTCGCCAAGCAGGCGCAGTTCCACCAGACCGTAAGGTGTGACCGATGAGCCGCCGTTGAGAATGCCTGCGAAGGCGCCCGACATTTCAATGAGCGTGCTTTCCGATGCGCCAAGGGCCAGCGCAGGGCCATCGGCCAGGCTGCTTTCAATGCCGAAGTCGCCCGCGACCTTGCGCACCAGATCGCGGCCCACGTCTTCCGAGATGCGCACGGCGGGGATGTTCAGCGACTCTTTCAGGGCGTCCGTCAGCGTGACCGAGCCTTTGAAATCATTGGTGTAATTCTTGGGGGTCCAGGGACCTGAGCCGGGGATATTGATGGTCAGCGGCGTGTCCATTACACGGTCATTGGGGCTGTAGCCCACTTCAAGCGCGGTGGCATAGACGAAGGGTTTGAAGGCAGATCCCGTCTGCCGAAGCGCCTGAGTTGCCCGGTTGAAGGCGCCGACAACCTTGGTCTTGCGTCCGCCCACCATGCCGCGCACGGCGCCATCTGCGCTCATCACGACGATTGCGGCCTGAGCTTTGGAGCCTTCGCGCACCTTGTTCTCGAAGATGAACTGCATTGCGTCTTCAGCGGCGCGTTGAATGCGGCGATCGAGCGTCGTCCTGATGATCACATCTTCGGTGGTGTCGCGGGTGAAAAACTCCGGTCCGCTGTCCATCACCCAATCGGCGAAATAGCCGCCGGCCTTGGCCTCTGCCGCTTCGCTCAGCTCAGCCGGAGCAATGCGCGCGATATCGGCTTGCTTGCGGGTGAGGTAGCCTTGCTCCTGCATCAGCCCGATGATGACGGCGGCCCGATCCTGGGATCGTGCCAGATTGTTGGTTGGCGCATACCGCGTCGGTGCCTTCAAAAGACCGGCGAGCATTGCAGCCTCTGCGGCGTTCACCTCGGCGGCGGATTTGGCAAAATAACGCTGGCTGGCGGCC
The DNA here is from genome assembly GCA_039197405.1 of Pseudomonadota bacterium. Taxonomy (GTDB): domain Bacteria; phylum Pseudomonadota; class Alphaproteobacteria; order Rhodobacterales; family Rhodobacteraceae; genus Planktotalea. The sequence goes on along the minus strand of JBCCUH010000046.1, from coordinate 7,375 downwards.
TCAAACCCGCGTGCGCCTGCGCCCAGAAAGGCGCGGTTCATATAGATGTTGAGGATGTCATCCTTGCTGTATTTGGCTTCCATCGCCATAGCAAAGATCGCTTCTTTAGCCTTGCGCCACATGGTGGTGCGTCTGCAATCGGCCTCATAGTCAGCCTCGCTTTTCCACTGGCTGGGGTCATAGGGCACACCAAGGCAGAGCAGTTTCGCCGTCTGCTGGGTGATGGTCGAGCCGCCATGGCCCTGAAGCGGGCCGCGCCCTTCGCGCATGTTGATGCGAATGGCGCTGGCAATGCCGCGCGGGCTGACGCCCAGATGCCAGTAAAAGCGTTTGTCTTCGGTGGCGATGATCGCGTTCTGGAGATGTTCGGATGCGGTATCGGTGGTGATGGCACCACCAAACTGATCGCCGCGCCAGGCAAAGACCGCCCCATCGCGATCCAGCAAGGTGACAGAGCCTCTGGCGCGCCCGTCCAAAAGCGCATCCGGATCGGGCAGTTGCAGGGCAAAATAGGCAACAGCAAGACCAAGGATAACCGCGCTGATAAACCCGATACGCCAGGTAAAGCCCCAGACCAGCCGGATGACCCAACGCACCAGAGCGATCGGCCAGCCAAGGATACCCTTTGGCCTTGCGCGTTTGGTCGAAGGGCGTTTCCTGCGCGCAGGTTTGCGTTTGGGCGCAGAGCGGCCAGCGCTGCGTTTATCGGCCACCAAAGGGCGCGAATTTCGCGGTTTTCTACTCATCACTCAGGCCTGCTCGGTACTGTTTTGTTGTCAGCTTAGCGGGTTCGTTCCCGCTTGTAGAGGGGAAGAACGGTTTTCGCGGAACTCTTGACCGTTGAGCCGGGAGGGCGTTTTCAATACGCGCGCATTCAGGGCCCGATGCAGGCGATCCAGATCCGCGTTTCCGCTTCTTTCGAATCGTTTCAAATGTGCTAGATGTAGGCACATGCCCAAGGACACCCCCAACATAAGCGCTGATCAGCCTGTTATCAGGCAATTGGATGAAGCCGCGATCAACCGTATTGCGGCGGGTGAGGTAGTTGAGCGGCCAGCCTCTGCCGTCAAGGAACTGGTGGAGAATGCGATCGACGCAGGCGCGCGTCGGATTGATGTGGCCTATGCCGATGGGGGCAAGTCGCTGATCCGGGTCAGCGATGATGGGTGCGGGATCATTCCCGAGGCGTTGCCGCTGGCCCTGTCGAGACATGCGACCTCGAAAATCGATGGCAGCGATCTGCTGGATATCCACACGTTTGGCTTTCGCGGCGAGGCGCTGCCATCGCTGGGCGCGGTCGGGCGGCTGACGATCACGTCGCGGGCGCACGGGTTTGACGCGCACCAGATCAGCGTTGCGGGCAGTCAGATGAGCGCAGTGAAGCCTGCGGCTTTGTCCAAGGGCACGGTTGTGGAACTGCGCGATCTGTTCTTTGCGACGCCTGCACGGCTGAAGTTCATGCGCACCGACCGGGCCGAAGCGCAGGCGATCACCGACGTGATCAAGCGCCTGGCAATGGCAGAGCCTTCGGTTGGATTTACGCTGCGAGATGTGTCTGGTGGCGGTGAAGGGCGCGTGACCTTTCGCGCCGAGGCAGAAACGGGGGATCTGTTCGATGCGTTGCGCGGACGGCTGGCGCGTATTCTGGGCGCTGAATTTGCGGAAAACGCCCTGGCGATCGATGCGACGCGCGAGGGCCTGCATCTGACAGGCTTTGCAGCGCTGCCGACATATTCGCGTGGCTCCAGCATTGCGCAGTATCTTTTCGTCAACGGTCGCCCGGTGCGGGACAAGTTGCTGATCGGCGCGTTGCGCGCAGCCTATTTCGATTTTCTGTCACGCGACCGTCACCCGGCTGCGGCGCTGTTCATTGATTGCGATCCGCAGCTTGTGGATGTGAATGTGCATCCGGCAAAATCCGAAGTGCGGTTTCGTGATCCGGGAATGGCGCGGGGGCTGATTGTCTCGGCGCTGCGGCATGCTTTGGCTGAGGCCGGACATCGCGCCTCGACCACGGTTGCCGGGGCAACGCTGGGCGCGATGCGGCCTGAACCTGTGCAACCGCGCATCTATCAGATGGATCGCCCGTCGCAGGGTGCGTTGTCTGCCGGGTATGCGGCGCAAACGCCGGGGTTTGAGGAAACCGCGCCGGTCTATAGCCGCGTAGATGTGACGGAGCCAGAGCCGGAAACCCTTGCCGAAGATTTTCCGCTGGGGGCGGCGCGCGGGCAAGTGCATGAGAATTACATCATCGCGCAGACGGCGACGGGGATGGTGATCGTGGATCAGCACGCAGCGCATGAACGGCTGGTCTATGAAAAGCTCAAACGGCAGATGGCAGAGAACGGCGTTGCGGCGCAGGCGTTGCTGATCCCGGAGATTGTCGAGCTGAGCGAGGGGGATTGCGCGCGGCTGATGGAGATTGCGGCGGATCTTGCGAAGCTGGGTCTGGGGATCGAACCCTTCGGCGGCGGCGCGATTGCGGTGCGCGAGACGCCGGCGATCCTGGGCGAAGTCAATGCCAAGGCGATGATCGAGGACATCCTTGATGAGCTGGCCGATCAGGGGGAAAGCCAATCGGTGCAGGCGCAGATCGAAGCGATCCTGAGCCGCGTGGCCTGTCACGGCTCGATCCGGTCGGGGCGCTGGATGCGCGCCGAGGAGATGAATGCGCTGTTGCGCGAGATGGAGGCGACGCCGCATTCGGGGCAATGCAACCATGGGCGGCCGACCTACGTAGAGTTGAAGCTGGCTGATATTGAACGACTGTTTGGGCGGACCTGATGACCCTTGATTTCAACGATCCGGTGCATCTGGCTGTGATCGGCGCGGTGCTGGCGTTTCTGGTGCTGGCGATCCTGATCATCCTTGCGGTACGCGCGGCGGGTCGCTCTGCGCGCATGGCCGAACCTTTGGCCCATCAGCTGGGCATGCTCGGTCAACGGGTGCAATCACTCGCGGACGGGCAACAGCAGCTCAGCGGTGGTCTGACCCATGTGTCCGAGGCGCAGGCCGCCAGCCAGGCGAATATGCTGCAGTTGATGGAGCAGCGACTGGGGCAGGTCAGCGAAAAGATGAACGAGAACCTGCAAGGATCCGCCCGGCGCACGGCGCAATCGCTGGGCGAGTTGCAGCAGCGGTTGCAGGCCATCGACAAGGCGCAGGACAATATCACCAAGCTTTCGGGCGATGTGCTGAGCCTGCAAGATATCCTAAGCAACAAGCAGACGCGCGGGGCCTTTGGCGAGATCCAGCTGAAGGATATCGTGACCAAAGCGCTGCCGTCTGACAGTTTCGCTTGGCAGGCGACGTTGTCCAACGGCAAGCGTGCCGATTGCCTGATCCATCTACCCAACCCGCCGGGACCGATTGTGGTGGACAGCAAGTTTCCGCTGGAGGCTTATGAGGCGCTGCGCAACGCGGAGACGCAACAGCAGCTGAATGATGCGGCGCGGATGATGCGCACGGCGGTCAAGGCGCATATCAAGGCGATTTCCGAGAAATATATCATCGAAGGTGAGACGGCGGACGGCGCCTTGATGTTCCTGCCTTCGGAAGCGGTTTACGCAGAGCTGCACGCCAACTTCCCCGAGCTGGTGCGCGAAGGTTTCGCGGCGCGGGTCTGGATTGTTTCGCCCACCACCTGCATGGCGACGCTGAACACGATGCGCGCTATTCTGAAGGATGCGCGCATGCGCGAACAGGCGGGCGCGATCCGGCGCGAGTTGGGGCTGCTGTTTCAGGATGTGGATCGCTTGGGCACGCGGGTCGACAATTTGGACCGCCATTTCGGGCAGGCGGCCAAGGATATCTCGGAGATCAAGATCAGCGCGGACAAGGCCGGACGCCGCGCCCGCCGATTGGACAACTTCGATTTTGAAGAGCTTGCGCCCGAGCCAGAGCCTAATGTGGTTCAAATCCCCGCACCGAAAAGCTGAGCCCGGATTGCGCCCCTGACTTTCAGCGGTGCCGCGATGGATCAGATGCGCAGGAAACGCTGCGCTAGTCGCGGGATCAGGCTGTTGAACACCAAAGGCGCATCCGTTGCTGCAAGGCAGATGCAATCTTCGCCGATATCGGCAATCGGCGTATGGTTCAGATCCTCATTCGCAACCTCGACATCGCCGCGCGCAAAGCGATCCTGCTCGTCCTCAAATGCGCCTTGCAGAACCAGCGTCAATTCGGTGCCCCGATGCCCGTGATCGGGAACGGCTGCGCCTGCGGGAATATAGAGAAGCCTTGCGGTTGCGTCGCTGCCGGTCGGCAGGATCGCCTGTTTCACGCCCATGCCGATAGATCGCCATTTGATCGCCTCCAGATCGCCGCCCACATAATCCTTTAGCGGAGCAGGCAGGACGCCCGGCACGGCAGGTGCAAATGCTGTGCGCTTTTCGGAAGTATCACTGGCGGATATCATCGCAATGGTCGCGGCAAGGCTGTCTTTCGACATTTCCACGAAACCCGCCTCTTCCATCATGCATCCGCCGACCGCATCAAAGCTGTCGAGCTCTGCGCGGCAGCTGTCGCACATGGAAACATGAGTTGCCACCACAAGCCCGAAGGCTTCCGGCAGGGTCCCTGCGGAATAGGCCATCAAAAGCTCTGGCGTCAGGTGATGTTCGATCTTGGTGTCACTCATCATTCGTTCACTTCATTGCGCGGCGCAGACGTTCAAGCGCCAGACGGATTCTCGATTTGATCTTGCCAAGGGGAAGCCCCGTGGCTTTGGCAATCTCGCTATGAGACAAATCGCCGAAATAGGCGCTTTCGATCAGCTTTCTCTGTTTGGCTGGCAATTCTGCGATTGCCTCTGCCAGCTTGGCGGTTTCCTGATTAAGGCCGATAACCTCGACCGCATCAGGCTCGTGTTCGGGTCCCCAGGGCAGATCTTCCGGCTCCGGGCGGCGCTGTTTGCGCAGCGCATCAATCTTTCTGTTTCGTGCAATCGTGAAGATCCACGTTGCAACACTGGCGCGGGACGGATCAAACATATGCGCCTTGCGCCACAGCGTCGCCATGACTTCCTGCGTGCATTCCTCGGCTAGCGCCGCATCAGCGCCGCCCTTCATCAGGAATGACTTCACGCGCGGAGCGAAATGCGAAAACACTTCCGCAAAGGCCCTTTGATCCTGCTTGTCCCTGATCGCAATGATTTGTGCGATCCAGTCTTCTTTTTTGCTGACCACGTAGTCGCTCTCGGTTGCACGCGCGAGTTCTGCGGGTCTGGTGATGATCACCCCACCCCCCGGAGAAGCCTTATGGCGTGCGTACTGCAAGGTTCCCGTGTCGGCCAACATACGACTGATACGGCAAGCTTCACAACTTGGATCACATGGGAACGAATATTTTTTCTTTTTCATCCAAAAGGGTCTCCGTGCCGTACTTCCTGACACAACCACACTGAAGAAGAATGATTGGACCTGTTTGAATGCCCTTTGAATCCAGCGCACATGCCGCCAAAAGAATTGCAGTCATCGGTGCGGGAATTTCCGGGATGGGGGCCGCGCATTTATTGGGCGATGCGCACCGGGTGACATTGATCGAGGCCGGGCCGAAACTGGGCGGGCATGCGCGCACAGTAATTGCGGGCGCGAATGGCGATCAGCCGGTAGACACCGGGTTCATCGTATTCAATTACGCCAATTACCCGCATCTGGCATCGCTTTTTGACCGGCTGGATGTCCCGGTGGCCAAGTCCAACATGAGCTTTGGCGCGTCCATTCGCGGCGGCAAGGTGGAGTATGGGCTGGCGTCGATGAACGCGGTGTTCGCCCAGCGCAGGAATGCACTTGATCCCAGATATCTGCGCATGCTGCGGGACATCACAAAATTCAATGCCACCGGGCTGAAGGTGGCGCGGGCCAATCCGGATCTGAGCATCGGCGCGTTTCTGGATCTTCTGGGAACGGGGCGTTGGTTCCGCGATTACTATCTGACCCCGTTCTCGGGCGCGATCTGGTCCACGCCCAAAGATGCGATGCTTGAGTTTCCGGCGCATGCGATGATGCAGTTCTTCGAAAACCATGCGCTGCTGAATTACTCGGGCCAGCACCAGTGGTACACGGTGAAGGGTGGGTCGGTCCAATATGTCAGCCGGCTGGAAGCGGCGATGCGCAAACAGGGCGTCGATATTCGCGTGAATGCTCCGGTCGAGGTGGTGACGCGGTCGCAGGGAGCGGTTCAGATCAAGCTGCAGGGCGGCGCGTGGGAGATGTTCGACGAGGTGGTTTTCGCGACCCATTCCGATGATAGCCTGCGTTTGCTTGGAGATGCCAGCCAGACCGAGGCGCGTGCGCTATCCAAAATCGCCTATCAGCCCAACAGCGCGATTTTGCATGCGGACGCCAGTGTGATGCCCCGGCGCAAACTGTGCTGGTCGTCATGGAATTACACCGAAGCGGCGCAGAAGCAGAGCGATCAGATTGATCTTACCTACTGGATGAACAGCCTGCAGCCGATCCCGGCGAATGACCCGATGTTTGTGACGTTGAACTGCGACAGGCCCATTCGCGAAGAGCTGATCTATGATGAAACCACCTTCCGCCATCCGGTCTATGATCTGGCGGCGCTGGACGGTCAGCGTGAGGTTGCCGCGATGAATGGCGACAATGGTACATGGTTCTGCGGTGCCTGGATGAAAAACGGCTTTCATGAGGACGGGTTGGCCAGCGCTGTCGATGTGGTGGACGGCATGCGCGCACGCGCGCCCCTGGCAGTGGCGGCAGAATGAGTGCGGTGGAACATATCGCGGGGCACACGTACCACGGGCGTAAAGGCGACATTGAAAACGCGTTTCGCTATTCGATTGATTATGTGCTGATCGATCCGGAGGCGAAGCAGAGCGCGCCGAAACTATTCGGGCGAAACAGGCGCGGGCTGTTTGCGTTTGACGATGCAGACCATGGCGGCGCGCCGGGCGAAGGGCGCGGCGCGGCCTGGGTCCGCGAGGTGCTGGCGGCGCAAAACCTTGGTTGTGAGGGGCGGCTTTTGCTGCTGGCGCAGCCCAAGGTGATGGGACATGTGTTCAACCCGGTCAGTTTCTGGCTGTGTCATGATCGGGATGGTGTGCTGAAGGTCGTGATTGCCGAGGTCACCAACACCTATGGCGACCGGCATTCCTATCTTTGTCACCACGATGATCTGCGTCCTATCACGCCGCGGGACCGGCTGACGGCGCGCAAGGTTTTCCATGTCTCGCCATTTCAGCCGGTTGAGGGAAACTATGCGTTTCGGTTTGACGTCACCGCTGAACGCATTGGTATTTTCATTGATTACACAACGCAGCGTGGCGGGCTTGTGGCGACGTTGACCGGGCCGCGTGCGGCGCTCACGAACCGTGCCATTCTGCGGGCGGTTTTGCGAAGACCGTTGGGAT
>JBCCUH010000045.1:0-10228 GCA_039197405.1 Pseudomonadota bacterium | reverse complement strand
CCCTTCACCCGCAGCTATCACGAGCTGCAAATCGGCGAGACGTTCTATTCGCCCGAGCGCGAGATTACGCTGGAAGATATCGAGCATTTTGCCGAATTCACCGGCGATACCTTCTATGCCCACATGGATGAGGAAGCCGCCAAGCGAAACCCCTTCTTTCCGGGCCGCGTCGCGCATGGCTATCTGCTACTGTCCTTCGCGGCGGGGCTGTTCGTTGAACCGAACGAAGGGCCGGTGCTGGCCAATACGGGCCTGAGTAATCTTAGCTTCCAGAAACCTGCGCCTGCGGGGACAAAGCTGAAAGTGCGGCTGACGGTCAAGAAAAAGACCGGGCGCACCGACGAATATGGTGAAGTTCGCTGGCATGTGACGCTGACTGATCAGGAAGGCGATCAGGTGGCGGAATATGAATTGCTGACGATGAACGCCTATTGAGACGCTGCCACTTTCGCAGGTTTCTGCATCGCACGACACCGGGTCATGCGGCTTGACAGGGCGCGCGCGGCGCTCCTACCATTTGTGTACAAACAAATGGATTGAACCCGCGTGAGTTATTACCGCCCTGATACCCTGACGGATGCTCTGCAGATCATCGCCAAAGGGACTGGGCAGGTGATCGCGGGCGGAACCGACGTCTACCCTGCGGGGAAACCGGGGCAGGGGCCTGCCTGGTACCTTGATGTCACGAATGTTGCGGAGTTGCGGGGGATCACGCTTGCAGATGAGGGGGTGCTGATCGGCGCCGCTGTCACCTGGAGCGAGTTGATCGCTGCCGATTTGCCGCCTGCCTTTGACGCGCTGAAAGCCGCAGGGCGCGAGGTGGGCAGTGTCCAGATCCAGAATGCGGGCACCTTGGCCGGAAACCTGTGCAACGCTTCGCCGGCGGCGGATGGGGTGCCTGCCTTGCTGGCGCTCGATGCAAGCGTTGATCTGGCCAGCACGTCGCGCGGGGTGCGCCGTGTTGCATTGGCAGAGTTCATCACCGGTGTGCGGCGGACCGATCTTGGCGCAGATGAGATTGTCACGGGCATTCACATCCCGCCTGTGCCCGGCAGCATGACCTCTGCTTTCGGAAAGCTGGGCAGCCGCCGCTATCTGGTGATTTCCATCTGCATGACGGCGGTCAACCTTGATTTGGACGCGCGTGGGGTCATCCGCGATGCGCGCATTGCGGTTGGTGCCTGTTCTGCTGTGGCGCAGCGGCTGACGCAGCTGGAGCAGGAAATCATCGGCAAAAGGCCGCAAGAGGTGGTTCTGACCGATGCGCATCTGAGCGTGCTTAGCCCGATTGACGATGTGCGCGGCTCTGCCGCCTACCGGCTTGAAGCGGCGCGGGAACAGGTGGCGCGGGTGCTGCATGAGGCAGCGGGATGATGGATGCGCCGGTCCATATCGCGCTGAACGGTGCAGACGTCTCAGCGTTGCCGCGCGCGGGCGAGAGGCTGTCGCATATGCTGCGCGAACGGCTGGGGCAGCGCGATGTGAAAATCGGATGCGATGCGGGTGATTGCGGTGCCTGTACGGTCCTGCTGGATGGCAAACCGGTTTGCGCCTGCCTGACGCCTGCGCATCGCGCCGAGGGCGCAAAGGTGGAAACGCTTGCCGGGCTTGCCATGGGCGATGATGTGGCCCGGCGCCTGGGCGCGCGATTTCAGGATCACGGCGCGGCGCAATGCGGGATTTGCACGCCGGGTATGATCGTCGCTGCCGTTGCGCTGTTGCGCAGGGTGCCTGAGCCCACGGAAGAGCAGGTGCAGGACGCGTTGGGCGGGGTGCTGTGCCGTTGTACAGGGTATCGCAAGATCATCGATGCGGTGATGGGCGCGCCTGCGATTGCGGATGACAGCGGCGGGATTGGCGCGTCTTTACGCAAGCTGGATGGCGCGCCGAAAACCGTGGGTACTGAGGCGTTCGGTGATGACGTCGCGCCAATGGGCTGTCTTGAGATACTGGTGATCCGCTCGCCCCACCCGCGTGCGCGCTTTGCATTCGGCGATCTGGAAGAGTTTGCCCGCGAGGCCGGGCTAGAGGCGGTTCTGACCGCCGATGATATCCCCGGCAGGAACGTCTTTGGCGTCATCCCGAATTTCGCGGATCAGCCGGTGTTTGCCGAAGCCGAGACCCGCTTTCGCGGCGAGGCGGTTGCCGCCATCATCGGCGCGCCAGAGGTGATTGCCGCGTTCGATCCCGAGAGCTTTCCCATCAATTGGAGCGAACTTCCGGCTGCGCAGGACATGCAATCGGCACAATCAGAAACCGCGGCGCAGCTGCATGGCGGGCGCGCAGGCAATATCATGTGCGGTGGTTTCGTGGCCTGCGGTGACGCGCAGGCAGGGCTTGCCGAGGCGGACGTGCGTGTTGAGGGACGGTTCCAAAGTGGTTTTGTCGAACACGCTTATATCGAGCCGGAAGCAGGCTTTGCCCAGATGGTGGAGGGGCGCCTTGAGGTGCATGCGTCCACCCAGGCGCCGGTGATGGATCTGGATGCTTTGGAGATCATTCTGGGCATGGACCGCGCGCAGATCCGCATGGTGCCCACGGCGGTGGGTGGCGGTTTTGGCGCCAAGCTGGATATCTCCGTGCAGCCCTATCTGGCGCTTGGTGCATTGAAGACGGGGCGGCCTGTGCGCATCTGCTATTCGCGGACGGAGTCGATGCAAAGCTCGACCAAGCGGCACCCGTCTGACATTCGCCTGCAAATCGGGGCAACCGCCGAGGGAAAGATCACCAGCTTTGATTTCTTTGGAGACTTTGACACGGGCGCCTATGCCAGCTGGGGGCCGACGGTGGCCAATCGGGTGCCGGTGCATGCCTCCGGCCCCTATCGGATTGCCAATTACCGCGCTGAATCGCGTGGGATTCATACCAACAACCCGCCCGCCGGGGCCTTTAGGGGGTTCGGCGTGCCGCAAACCGCCATCGCGCAGGAATGCCTGTTTGATGATCTGGCGGCCAAGCTGGGTATGGATGCGCTGGAGTTCCGTATTCTGAATGCGCTGGAGAACGGTGCGCCCACTGTCTGCGGCCAGGTGTTTGGGCAGGGCGTTGGCATCAAGGCGTGTCTGACCGCGTTGCGCCCGGCCTGGAAGAAAGAACGCGAGGCGGCCACTGCTTTCAACGCGCAAAGCGAGAGCGTGAAACGCGGCGTTGGGCTAGCCGCCGGGTGGTATGGTTGCGGCAACACTTCGCTGCCCAATCCGTCCACGATCAAATCGGCCATCGCGGCGGACGGGCGTATCATCCTGCATCAGGGCGCGATGGATATCGGGCAGGGGGCGAACACGGTGATCGCGCAGATATTCGCCGAGGCCTTTGGTGTCGATGTGCGCTCTGTCACGCTGATTGGCGCGGACACTGATGTGACGCCTGATGCAGGCAAGACCTCTGCGTCGCGGCAGACCTATGTGTCCGGCAATGCGGCGCGGCTGTCGGGGAAGGCCCTGCGCGCGCAGGTGCTGGAGCGGCTGAACGTCGAGGCGGATGCCAAGCTGTCGATTGAGGGCGGTGCGCTTGTCGCCACAGATGCAGCCGGACGGCATGCGCTGGACCTGGGCCGTTTGCCGAAGGATGCCAGCGGCACTGTTTTTCGGGCCGAGGAAACCTATGATCCGCCGACACAGCCGCTGGATGAAAACGGGCAGGGCGCGCCTTATGCGCAGTTCGGCTATGCCGCGCAGCTGGTGGTTCTTGAGGTGGACATGCGCCTTGGCACCGTTACCCCGCTCCGGTTTGTTGCTGCACATGATGTGGGCCGCGCGATCAACCCCATGCTGGTGGAAGGGCAGGTGCATGGCGGCATTGCCCAGGGGCTGGGCATGGCGCTGATGGAGGAATACATCCCCGGTCGCACCGAGAACCTGCATGATTATCTGATCCCCACCATCGGGGACATTCCACCGATCGAGACGATTATCATCGAAGACCCCGACGCGCATGGGCCATACGGAGCCAAAGGTCTGGGCGAGCATGTGCTGATTCCGACCGCGCCTGCCATCCTGAATGCGATCAAAGATGCGGCCGGTGTGCGGATCACGCGCATCCCAGCTACGCCCAGCATGGTGCGCGAGGCGATTTTGCGCGCCGGTCCTGACAATTTCCATGAAGGGTGAACCGGCCATGCTGCCCGAAAGCGATACAGACGACGCATACCAGTTGGACGCGCAGGTCGGCTATCTTTTGCGGCTGGCCAGCCAGCGCCATGCGGTCATCTTCCAGAAGCTGGTGACCGCCGGGCTGACACCGACGCAGTTTTCAACGCTGATCCGTGTCTGGGAGCAGGGCGCGGTGTCGCAGAACCGGCTTGGCCGGTTGGCGGCGATGGACGTGGCCACGATCAAAGGCGTGGTCGACAGGTTGCGAAAGAAGGAACTGGTCCGTTCCGAGCCGGACCCGAATGACAAACGGCGCACGACCATATTTCTGACGGATAAGGGCAATGCGCTGGTGAGTACGTTGATGCAGGATGGGAAGAGGATCACCGAAGAGACGTTGAAACCTCTGAGCCCGGCAGAGCAGAAGACATTTCTGTCGCTGCTGGAAAAACTGATCTGATCCGACCGGATTTGCGCCGATCCGGGAGGGACGCAATCACTTGACGTAAATTCACGGTGGCGGGTATCATTGGTATACAAATGATCTGGCTCCTTGCGATTGGCGCCGCTGATGATCAAGGAAGCCCCTTTGATGGCGAAAGACAGAGCAAGACCCGAAAAGATCCGCTGCGATGCCTGCCCTGTCATGTGCTATATCGCTGATGGGCGCTCCGGGGCATGTGATCGCTATGCCAATGAGGGCGGTCAGCTTGTCCGGCTTGATCCGCTGACCGTGCTGGAGCGCAGCAAAGGCAGCGGCGGCGAGGCGGTTGCCTTTCTGGATCAGGGCACGGATTGGGACGGTGATGTTATCGCTGCGAGCAACCGGTTTGTCACTGCCGTGGGCGCTGGTACGACCTATCCCGATTACAAACCTGCACCCTTTATTGTGGCCAGTGAAATGGACGGCGTTGATGTGATCACGGTCGTGACGGAAGGGATCTTCAGCTACTGCGGTGTGAAGGTCAAAATCGACACCGACCGCCATCTGGGACCCGAGCAAAGCGCAGTGCGCGTTGACGGTGAAGCAGTTGGCCATGTGACCACGGGGGAGTATGGCTCGCAGATGTTGTCGCTTGGCGGGGTGCATCACCTGACCGGTGGCAGCAAGAAAGAGGGCAGGGTGACCTGCGCCGCCTTGCTGGCGCTCTGCAACGGAGAGGCCGTGGACCTGACGATTGACGATGGCTCTGACATCACAGTGCAGGCAGACGCGGCGCCGATCATCAACGGAACGCTGGAAGAGCGGATGCGCGTTGGCTGCGGCTCTGCCACGGTGGGCATGTTCGCCTCGCAGTGGAAAGGGCTGGTGGATGAGGTTGTCGTTGTGGACGATCATATCACCGGCGTCATGTCCGAGCATCAGGCCGGAAAGGTCATCGGATGGCCCGCTACAGGTATCAGGATCAAAGGCAGGCGATCCACGCCAGGGCGCTATTTTCAGGTGGCTGGTCCCGGCACCGGCTGGGGCGGGACGAACCTGAGCGATCCCCTGACCATTCTGGGCGCATATAACGCCAAGGTCGCCTGGGCGGGTCAATCGTTGCTGATGGTCTCAACCACGGGTGAGCATTTTGCCTATTACGAGCTGAATGATGATCTGGTTCCGGTGCAGAAGGATATCCCGGAACGGTTGAAACCCTCCATCACGCGGATTCACGAAAACTGCGAACCTGCCTTGAGTTCGGTCCTGTTCATGGGCGGTGCAGGCGGGTCGCTGCGCGCTGGCGTGACAGAGAACCCGGTGCAGCTGACGCGTTCAGTCCAGCGGGCGTTGACGCGTGTGACCTGCGGCGGTGCCCCCGCCTATCGCTGGCCCGGCGGCGGCATCACGGTGATGGCGGATGTGGCGCGGATGCCGGAAAACTCATTCGGCTATGTGCCGACACCGGCTTTGGTCGCGCCTATCGAGTTCACCCTGACGCGGGCCGATTACGAACTGCTGGGCGGGCACATGGATCATGTAGTGTCGCTGGAAGAGGCGCTGCGTGGCATCACCGGCCCGCAGAATGACCACATACTCAAAGGCCGGCGCGACGTGGTGCCAATGTCCGACAATCCCTGGCCGATGAGCAAAACATGAGCGGATTTGCCGAACAGCCCATCATGCAGATGCTGCCCGATGGTCGCAGGCTGCATTTGCGCAACGGGCCGATTGACCTGATCATCGAGGCGGTGGGAGCCGCGCGCGAGGTTGAGGCGGCTTATGATCAGGCCTGCGCAGTTTTTCCTGGTATTTTGGGCGGGCTTGCAGGTGAGCTGCCGATCCTGCGTGCGCCTGTCAGCGCCGCTATGCCTGCTGCTAGCGGTCCTGTTGCGTTGCGGATGCAACAGGCGGCTCTGCGCCATGCGGGCGACAGGGCGTTTCTGACACCGATGATCTGTGTTGCAGGTGCCGTTGCCGATCATCTGCTGGCCGCCATGTGCGCGGGCCGCGATCTGCGCCGCGCATCGGTGAACAACGGCGGCGATATCGCACTGTATCTGGCAGAGGGTGAGTGCGTCGAGATTGGCATTTGTGCGAACCCTCAGACCGGCGAGATGGCGGGTCGGGCGCGTGTCGCCTGTGCCGATCAGATTGGCGGGATTGCCACGAGCGGCTGGCGCGGGCGCAGCCATTCGCTGGGGATCGCCGATGCAGTGACAGTGCTTGCGCGCACAGCGGCGGAAGCGGATGCCGCTGCCACGCTGATCGCTAACGCCATTGATCTGCCAGGTCATCCCGCCGTTGCCCGAACCCCCGCGCAGGAGCTGTCACCTGACAGCGATCTAGGGCCGCGCCCTGTCACCAGGCACGTCGGGTTTTTGACTGAGACAGAGATCAAGATGGCCCTGCACACCGGGCAGGATTATTCAAAAGCGCTGATCGCCGATCATCGCATCGCTGCGGTTTATGGGTATTTGCAGGGGCACGCTTTTGCCCTGAATACCAAACCCGCAGTTGTCGCTGACCCATTGGAGAAGACTGTCTATGCTTGATGTGATTGTCCGAAAACGCTTTGTCACGGTCGAGGAGATTTTCCACGACGGCGGCCCGATCGCTGCACAGCCTGCTTTGCGCGGTGTTGTCGGTGCGGTGATCCACAACCCGTTTGCCGGGCGCTATGTCGAAGAGATCACCGATTTTATGGAAGATCTCAAACCGCTGGGCAAGCAAATGGCGCTTGACCTGATTGACGCACTCGGTGGCGACCCGGCGCGGATCGAAGGCTATGGCAAGGCCTCGATGGTCGGGGAAGGTGGTGAGCTGGAACATGGGGCGCTCTGGCATGCGCCGGGCGGGTATTCGATGCGCGAAACCCTGCCTGCGTCCAATGCGATCGTGCCTTCCGGGGGGCCAGGCACGCGCATCGACGTGCCCGTGACCCATAGCAACGCATCCTATGTGCGGTCGCATTTCGACAGTATCGAAGTGGGGCTGAACGATGCGCCGAAAGCGGATGAGATGTTGGTGATCCTTGTGATGACAACCGGTCCGCGTATTCACAACCGGGCAGGTGGGCTGGCCGCTGCCGATGTAACTGGAAAGGACGGGCTGAGATGAAACTGCGCAAGATTGTCACCACGGTTGATGAGATTCACCTTGAAATGGGCCAGACCATCGCCCCGCCCACGCGCCGCGCTGTTGCTACGGCTGTGATCGAAAACCCGTTTGCCGGGGCGTATCACGACGATCTGACCGAGCTGATGGACACAGGTGCCGAGCTGGGCGGGCTACTGGGCCAGAAATGCGTCGAGGCTTTGGGGATCACACCGGCGCAGGCCGAAAGCTATGGCAAGGCTGCGATGGTGGGCGAGAATGGCGAGCTGGAACATGCAGCTGCACTCCTGCATCCGAAATTGGGCGCACCGCTGCGCGCGGCCGTTGAAAAAGGCGCGGCGCTGGTGCCATCCTCGAAAAAGATGGGATCGATGGGACAGGCGCTGGATGTGCCGCTGGGCCACAAGGATGCAGCGTATGTCCGCTCGCATTTTGATGGCATCGAGGTGCGCATCAACGATGCACCCCGCGCCAATGAGATCATGGTCTCGGTCGCGGTCACCGCGTCGGGCCGCCCCTTGCCGCGCGTTGGCGGGCTGACGGCTGATGACGCCAAGGGCGAGGACGGTCTGCGCTAAGCTGTGCAGAACTTTGATCCGGCTCTGCGCCCGTGAATAGGGTTGCGAAGAGAGAGCCTGCTTTCGATATGGCGATTGCCGAGCGTTTTTATCAGGTAAAAACCGGCAATCTTGATAGAGATCAAGGATGCGACGTCAGGCAGGTTCCATACCTCTCTCAAACGAGAATGACCGGTATCTGAGATGATGCAAACAATTGCTCCTGTCGTGCCAGCGCTTGGAAAGGTTTTGTTGAACCTCTGGCATCGGGAAGGCTATCGTTCGAAACCTGCTGAACTGGTGCTTTACTTCCTGACGATCAGCGGGCTTGTGCTATGGGCCGGTTTCGATGTTCCGTGGCAATTTCAACGCACGACGCTTGCACTGCATATTCTGGTGTCACTTCTGGCGTTTCCGATCTTTGTCCTGCCCTTCTGGCTGGCGCACCGGGGGATCCTGAAACGATCCGAGACGCCGTTGTTGCGCGTCACCGGCCAGCTTATCGAATATGCGCTGATCCTGCTGGTGCTGAGCGGTCTTTACTTGGTGCTTTACGGAAATCGTGGCAACCTGCCCGGACAGGTTGCCTATTGGTTGCATCTGTTGCCAGCTGTGCCTTTGGCGGTTGTCGTGATCCGTCATTCACGGCGGTGGTCCATGCTGAAAAGCCTGAAGTGGCTGGCGGGTCTCGCGCTTGCGCTCGCGGTGCTTGGAGGGGCCGCTTTTGCCGCCGAAGAAAGCGGCGCATTGGTGCAGGGCAAGGATGAGCGCACCCTCTTCAGTGCGAATTTCGAAACCGGCAGCCTGTCCTGGATTGATCGCGAGACCGGAGAGCTTTTGGGGCAAGCTGCGCTTGGCCGGGATATCCGCCGTCTGGCTGAGGGCAACGATGGGGTGATCGCTGCAACCGATTACGCTGATGGCAGCGTGATCATCTACGACTGGAAAGCGGGCAACGTCATCAACCGTTTTGCTGTTGGCCGCCGTCCATTTGGTATCGTGCATGATGCGGCCAACGGGCTTTTCTGGGTCAGTCTTTTCGAAGATCACGAGTTGGTCGCCGTTGATCCGGATAAGGGGGCGGTGTTCCGCATTGCGACAGAGGACACCCCTCGCGGTCTGGCTTTGCTGGCGGATGGTCGGCTGATTGTGACCCACGCCATGATCGGAAAAGTGTCAATCTTCGACACGTCATCCTTGCCGCTTGCATCCCCGCGCGTGATAGAACTGGCCGCCACCCATGACCCTGACGAATTCGCCTCGCAGGGCCATCCGCGACTGCTGGATGATATTGCCGTCAACCGGGATGGAACCGAGGCCTGGCTGCCGCATGTCTTGTGGAATTTCGATCATCTGTTTCAGTTCCAATCGACGGTTTTTCCGGCAGTTTCGGTTCTTGACCTGACGCCAGAAGCCGAACGCGAGCTTGTCCATCGCCGCAAGCAGCTGTTCCGGCAGATTGATGTGAACGATCCGGTTCAGACACGATTTGATGGCTCTCCGAAAAAGATCATCCTGTCCAATCCGTTTGATGCAGCCTTTGCGCCGGATCAGAGCAAGGTGCTGGTGACGCTGGCGGGAAGCGAGGACCTGATGGTCTTTGACCTGACCCAGCGTGATCCGATTACAGCACAGGAGTCTCAGGCCAAAGACGCTGTCGCAACTCAGCTTTTGCGGCACCTGCCCGGCGCCAACCCGCGCGGATTGGTTGTTGCGGGGCGGGATGTCTATGTCCAGAACGCGATGAGCCTTGATCTGACGCGCCTGCAGCTGGGCGCAGAGGTTACCATCCGGGATGCGCAATTTGCGTCTCTCGTCCGGTCAGACCCTCTGTCCCCTGAACTTCGCGCTGGCATGACTTTGTTTCACACAGGCAATACCGATCGGAATGAGACCTATCCGATGACCGGTGACTTTTGGATGAGCTGCCAAAGCTGCCATGTGGATGGTTTCAATTTCACCAATGGGTATCTCTATGATGCCACGGCTCTGGACAAGTACCGCTATGCGCGCACCGGTCATGGCAACCTGTCCAGGAT
>JBCCUH010000044.1:0-10232 GCA_039197405.1 Pseudomonadota bacterium | reverse complement strand
CATAAGTCCAGTTTATGTCTGGCTATATGGCCATTTCCATCGACACGTTCTTTCTGGATCCTGATGCGCAGGGCACGCTGCAAAGCCAGATCCAGCAGATGATTGCGCAGGGCATCTTGTCCGGGCGGTTCAGGCGGGGAGAAAAGTTGCCATCCTCGCGCAAGCTGGCCGCGCATCTCGGGGTCAGCCGGATCACGGTGACGCTGGCCTATACCGAGCTTCTGGCCAATGACTACCTGACGAGCAAGGGGCGCTCTGGCTATTACGTCTCGGAGAATGCGCCCGAGCCGCCCCGCTTCGAGACGCAGCCCAAACACGCCGATGCGGTGGATTGGTCGCGTGCCATCGGGCAAAGGTTCACCGGCGGCGAGACGCCGAACAAGCCGCAGGACTGGTCCAAGTACAAATATCCGTTCATCTACGGGCAGGTGGATCAATCGCTGTTTGATCATGCCAACTGGCGACTTTGCGCCCTGCAGGCACTGGGGGTGCGCGATTTCAAAGCGCTGACCACGGATTACTATGATCAGGATGACCCGCAGCTGATCGAGTTCATCCTGCGCCATACGCTGCCGCGACGGGGCATTGTCGCGCGGCCCGAGGAGGTGCTGATCACCGTGGGCGCGCAGAATGCGCTGTGGCTGACCGCGCAGATCCTGCTGACCCAACGCCGGACAGCTGCTATCGAAGACCCCTGCTATCACGCGCTGCGCGATATTCTGACCCAATCGCGGTGCCATCTGGAAAAGGTGCCGGTGGACCGGGACGGGTTGAAGCCGGACATGATCCCTGACGGCACGGATGTGATCTTTGCCACGCCCAGCCACCAGTGCCCCACGGCCGCAACCATGCCGCATGAGCGGCGCAAGTCGCTGCTGGCGCGGGCGCGGGCGCTTGATGCGCTGATTGTCGAGGATGATTACGAATTCGAGATGTCCTTTCTGGGCGCGCCTTTGCCGGCGCTCAAATCCATGGATCGCGACGGGCGGGTAATCTATGTGGGCAGTTTTTCCAAATCGCTGTTCCCCGGATTGCGGCTTGGCTATCTGGTGGGATCGGAAGCTTTCATCCGCGAGGCGCGCGCGCTGCGCGCATCGGTGCTGCGCCATCCGCCCGGTCACATCCAGCGCACTGCGGCCTATTTCCTGTCGCTGGGCCACTACGACGCGCTGATCCGCAAGATCGGCAAGGTCTTTGCAGAACGCCGGTCCTGCATGGAAAGCGAATTGCACAAACACGGTCTGGACATCGCCGGACGCGGTGTTTACGGAGGCTCAAGTTTCTGGATGCGCGCCCCTGAGACGCTGGATACCGACCAGCTGGCCACGACGCTGCAGGACCGCAGCGTGCTGATCGAACCGGGCTATCCGTTCTTTCACGGTGCAGACAGGCCGCGAAATTACTATCGCCTCGCCTATTCCTCAATTTCGAGAGAGAAAATCCCCGCAGGTGTGCGGCTGATCGCAGACACAATTGAGCAATTATTGAGACAATAAGGCTCAATTTTTCGTACTGGCTGTAAGCGGTTTCGCAAACTGGCCCTATCTGGCCATATCCGTTGGCCCTAAATTGCGAGCAAGCCTGCCTGCCTGATTCCGCAGGTTTTTCTCATTCATTATGCCAAGGAGCGCATCCATGAAGATGACCACCGAAGAAGCCTTTGTCAAAACACTGCAAATGCACGGGATCGAACATGCCTTTGGGATCATCGGGTCGGCCTTCATGCCGATTTCCGACATTTTCCCGAAAGCGGGTATTTCGTTCTGGGACTGCGCCCACGAAGGGTCCGGCGGCATGATGGCCGATGGCTACACGCGCGCCACCGGCAAGATGTCGATGATGATCGCGCAGAACGGTCCGGGCATTTCCAACTTTGTCACGGCGGTCAAGACGGCTTACTGGAACCACACACCGCTGTTGCTGGTGACACCCCAGGCCGCAAACAAGACCGTTGGTCAGGGCGGTTTCCAGGAAATCGAACAGATGCGCATGTTTGCTGACTGCGTGTGCTACCAGGAAGAAGTGCGCGACCCCAGCCGTATGGCCGAGGTGCTGAGCCGCGTGATCCAGAACGCCAAGCGCTACAGCGCACCGGCGCAGATCAACGTGCCGCGCGATTACTTCACGCAGGTGGTCGATATCGAGATGCCGAAGATCGTCGACTTCGAATTGCCCTCGGGTGGTGATGAGGCGCTGGACGAGGCGGCGGCGCTGCTGTCGAACGCCAAGTTCCCGGTCATTCTGAACGGCGCAGGCGTGATCCTGTCCGGCGCGATTCCCGCCACGGTCGATCTGGCCGAGCGTCTGGATGCGCCGGTCTGCTGCGGCTACCAGCACAATGACGCCTTCCCCGGCTCGCATCCTCTGCACGCAGGTCCGCTTGGCTACAACGGCTCCAAGTCGGGCATGCAGCTGATCTCGCAGGCGGATGTGGTTTTGTGCCTTGGCACGCGTCTGAACCCCTTCTCCACCCTGCCCGGCTATGGCATCGACTACTGGCCCGCTGATGCGAAGATCATTCAGGTTGACGTCAAGCCTGAGCGTATCGGCCTGACCAAGGCAGTCGCTGTCGGTATCGTTGGTGATGCGAAGAAAGTCGCAACCGGCATTATGGCGCGCCTGTCGGATGATGCCGGCGACGCAGGCCGCGACGAGCGCAAGGCAACCATCGCCAAGACCAAATCGGCCTGGGCGCAGGAGCTCAGCTCGATGGATCATGAGCAAGACGATCCCGGCACCACATGGAACGAGCGCGCCCGCGCCGCCAAGCCGGAATGGCTCAGCCCGCGCAAAGCATGGCGTGCGATCCAGCAAGCGCTGCCGCAGGAGGCGATCATTTCCTCCGACATCGGCAACAACTGCGCCATCGGCAACGCCTATCCGTCGTTTGAAGAAGGTCGCAAGTATCTTGCCCCGGGTCTGTTTGGCCCCTGTGGTTATGGTCTGCCGTCCGTCATTGGCGCCAAGATCGGTTGCCCTGACACGCCTGTTGTCGGCTTCTCGGGCGATGGCGCCTTTGGCATCGCGGTTACCGAGCTGACGGCGATTGGTCGCGGCGAATGGCCTGCGGTGACGCAGATCGTTTTCCGCAACTACCAGTGGGGCGCGGAAAAGCGTAACTCGACCCTGTGGTATGATGACAACTTCGTCGGCACCGAGCTGGACGAGCAGGTATCCTATGCCGGTATCGCCAAGGCCTGCGGTCTGCAGGGCGTCGTTGCACGCACTCAGGAAGAGCTGACGGATGCGCTCAACAAGGCCATCGAGGATCAGATGAAGCATGGCAAGACCACGCTGATCGAAGCGATGATCAACCAGGAGCTGGGTGAGCCGTTCCGCCGCGATGCGATGAAGAAGCCTGTCGAAGTCGCAGGTATCAGCGCAGACGACATGGTTTCGCAGGCGTAACCTCCTTTGGGTGATCAGCCATCACCCGCCAGCCTTCTGGCTGATGCAAACACACTGCCGCCGCTTGCGTCCCTGATGACGCGGGCGGCGGCGGCTCCTAAAGCCATGGCATTTGCCGAAGGCGCAGACCCCCGCATCGTCGCTGGCGCTTTGGCCGGGCTTGAGGCGGGGCTGATCACAACGGCGCATCTGGTCGGACCTGCGGCAGAGGTCGAGGCAGCGCTGGCGGCGCAAGGCGCATCCAGGGCAGATGCCATCGCCATCCACGATCCCGAAACCTCTGATTTGACAGACGTTTTCGCGGCGCGCTTTGCCGAGCTGCGCGCGCATAAGAACGTCAGCATCGAGATGGCTCAAAAAGCCGTGCGCGACCCGCTGGTGTTCGCAGCTTTGCTTGTTGACGCTGGACATGCCGCCGGATCCATCGGCGGTGCCGTTGCGACAACGGGCGATACTGTGCGCGCCGCATTGCAGGTCATTGGCAAAGCCAAGTCTGCACCGCTGGTGTCGTCCTTCTTCCTGATGTTCCTGCCGGAGGGCCATCCGCTGGGCCGGGACGTCATGGTATTTTCCGATTGCGGCATGGTTATTGACCCGAACGCCCAGGAACTGGCAGGCATCGCCTCCCAAGCGGCAGACAGCTTTGCCGCGCTGGCGGGCGAGACGCCGAAACTGGCGATGCTGTCTTTCTCGACCCATGGCTCCGCGCGTCATGCAGCGGTCAGCAAGGTCAGCGAGGCCACAACACTGGCGCAGCAAGCGCGCCCGGATCTGGTGATCGATGGAGAGTTGCAGCTAGACGCCGCCCTGGTGCCTGCGGTCGCCGCCTCCAAGGCCCCGGATGGCCAGCTGCAGGGCACGGCCAATGTGCTGATTTTCCCCAATCTTGACGCAGGCAATATCGGCTACAAGCTGGCGCAGCGCTTTGGCGGTGCCGTTGCCATCGGCCCGGTCCTGCAGGGCCTGGCGAAACCCGCCAATGATCTTTCACGCGGATGTACGGCTGGAGATGTTCTGGCGATCATCGCGGTCACCTCGCTGCAGGCAAGCGCGCAATGAGCGGCCTTCTGGGTCTGTCCCCTTTCGAAATGGCCCTTTTGGGCGGCATCTGCTTTGCGGCAGGTCTTGTGCGCGGGTTCTCCGGCTTTGCTCTCTCGGCGCTGGTAATGGCATCTGCAGCAACGCTTATCGCGCCCATCGAGCTTATTCCGATCCTGTGGTTTCTGGAAATGTCGGCCAGCCTGCAAATGGCAAGGGGCGGTTTTCAGGACGCGAACCGGACAATCGCCATCCTGCTGGTCGTCGGCAATTTCGTAGGCTGGCCCATCGGTCTGAGCCTGACCACCTCGCTGCCGGGTGACACCTCCAGCCTGATCGCGCTGATCATCATTCTGGCGCTGGCGGCGCTGCAACTGGGCAAGCTGCGCATTCCGGGGCTGGCGTCGCGCACCGGCACGCTCGTCTCCGGTGTGGTGGCAGGTTTAGCGGCTGGCATCGCTCATGTAGGCGGCATGGTCGTCGCGCTTTACGTGCTCAGCCAGAACCAACCCGCCCGCACGATGCGCGGCACGCTGGTGGTCTATCTGTTTCTGGCCTCCTTCGGATCGCTGTTTTACCTGTTCTACTTTGGCGTCATGACCCAACAAGCCGCCGTTCGTGCGCTTGTCCTAATCCCTATCACGATGCTCGGCGTCTGGGCTGGCACCAAATTCTTCAATCCGAAATGGGAACGGTACTACCGCCCATTTTGCCTGTCCCTCTTGATGTTTCTGGCATCTGTGGGTCTGCTCCGCTTAGGACTACGCTGATGGTTGCAAAACAATTTCTTGATGCTGACAGAGCCAAAGTTCTGTTCCCGGGAATACTTGTATCCTTGATGGTCGCAGTGACCGCACAGTTTTTGGCCGATCACTACATGACACCAGCAATGCTGTTGGCACTGCTGCTAGGCATAGCGTTGGGGTTCTTGGGCCGCGAGGGTCGCACCGTCGAAGGGATCGGTTTCACCGCACGGACGCTGTTGCGTCTTGGAATCGCCTTGTTGGGCGTACGAATCTCTATGGGGCTGATCAGCAACCTTGGCGCCGAGTTGATCGGTTTGGTGGTTGTGAGCGTTGCGTGCACGATCGGTTTTGGTCTCGCGATTTCGCGGCTGTTTGGTCACAAATGGCGTTTTGCTCTTCTCACTGCGGGATCTGTCGCCATCTGCGGCGCATCTGCGGCGATGGCGATCAGTGCAATCCTGCCTAAAGACGAACGCTCGGAAGAGCGGCTCTTGTTCACAGTCATGGGTGTGACGGTTCTATCGACTTTTGCGATGATCGCTTATCCGATCGTTGCCAAGTTAATGGCCTATGACAGCCTGCAAGGCGGCGTTTTTCTGGGCGGTACAATTCACGACGTGGCCCAGGTTGTCGGCGCGGGCTTTTCCATTTCGCAGGAAACCGGTGACACGGCGACTTTGGTCAAGCTAATCCGCGTCGCACTTTTGGCCCCTGTCGTGCTGATCGCATCGCTCATGATCCGCGCATTTGCCGAGCCGCCTGAAGACGGAAAACGACCACCTCTTCTGCCTTCTTTCGTGATTGCCTTTTTGGCGCTCGCTCTGCTCAATTCATCTGGCCTCATACCCCAATCTGTTGCAACACTCATGAGTGATGCATCGCGTTGGCTGCTGCTCACTGCGATTGCTGCCGTCGGAATGAAAACAAACCTGAAACAGGTGCTTGCCGTCGGCGGCGCCGCTATCGCGTTGATCGTCGTAGAGACGCTTTTTATCGCGGGGTTAATCATAACGGGGCTCAATGTCCTGACATAACGCAACGGCGAGGGAGGCCAGATGACGTTCCAGCAACCCAAGATCGAGACTTCTCCAAAAGTCTCTGACGAGATCCGCAAAACCACCTGCTACATGTGCGCCTGCCGTTGTGGTATCAACGTTCACCTGAAGGACGGCAAGGTGGCCTATATCGAGGGCAACCGCGATCACCCTGTGAACAAGGGTGTGCTTTGCGCCAAGGGCAGCGCGGGCATCATGCAGGTCAACGCGCCCTCACGCCTGAAAGCGCCTTTGAAGCGCGTAGGCGAGCGAGGCTCTGGCGAATTTGAAGAGATTTCCTGGGACGAGGCACTGACCATTGCCACCGATTGGCTGGCGCCCGTGCGCGCGGAAGATCCCAGCAAGCTGGCGTTCTTCACAGGCCGCGATCAGTCGCAGAGCTTTACCAGCTTTTGGGCCCAGCATTTCGGCACGCCCAACTATGCGGCGCATGGCGGGTTCTGCTCTGTGAACATGGCCGCTGCGGGCATCTACACGATGGGCGGCGCGTTCTGGGAATTTGGTCAGCCTGATTGGGATCACACCAAGCTCTTTATGCTCTTCGGCGTTGCAGAAGACCACGACAGCAACCCGATCAAGATGGGTCTGGGAAAGATCAAGGCGCGCGGTGCGAAGGTGATTGGCGTCAACCCGATCCGTTCCGGCTATAACGCCGTGGCGGATGAATGGGTTGGCATTACGCCCGGTACCGATGGCCTTTTCATCCTCGCGTTGGTGCATGAGCTGATGAAGGCCGGCAAGATCGATCTGGAGTATCTGGCGCAATACACCAACGCCCCGGTGCTGGTGGATGCAGAGACGGGCCTCTTGATGCGTGACGAGGACGGCAAAGAGCTGGTCATCGACCGCAATACCGGCAAGCTGACGCCTTTCGATAAAAAGGGCGTGCGCCCTGATCTGAGCGCCACGTATCGCCATGCGGGTGTGACGCATAAGCCCGTGTTCCATCTGATGGCGGAGCGGTATTTGAGCGAAGACTACGCGCCTGAAGCTGTGGCCGAGCGTTGCGGCATCTCTGCTGCCCGCATCAAAGGCATCGCGAACGAGCTGGCGCGCGTGGCGTTCGAAGAGAGCTTTGAGCTGGATACCGAATGGACCGATTTCCGGGGTGAGACGCATTCCAAGATGGTCGGTCGCCCGGTCAGCTTCCACTCCATGCGCGGTGTCTCTGCGCACTCCAACGGCTTCCAGACCTGCCGGAGCCTGCATGTCCTGCAGATCCTTCTTGGCACGGTTGAGGTCCCCGGCGGCTTCCGCTTCAAGCCGCCCTACCCCAAGCCCGCGACGATCCACCCCAAGCCCCATTGCAAGGTCACGCCCGGCAAGCCGCTTGATGGCCCGCACCTTGGCTTCGTGCACGGCCCCGATGATCTGGCGCTGAAAGAAGACGGCAGCCCCGCGCGCATCGACAAGGCCTACACCTGGGAAAACCCGATGAGCGCCCATGGCCTCATGCACATGGTGATCTCGAACGCCTACGCGGGTGATCCTTACAAGATCGACACACTCTTTATGTATATGGCGAATATGTCGTGGAACAGCTCGATGAACACGCGCGGCGTCATAGACATGCTGACCGACAAGAACGAGAGCGGCGACTATGTGATCCCGAGGATCATCTATTCCGATGCCTATTCGTCCGAGATGGTCGCCTATGCGGACCTGATCCTGCCCGACACGACCTATCTTGAGCGTCACGATTGCATCTCCCTCCTGGATCGCCCGATCTGCGAAGCAGACGCAGCTGCCGACGCAATCCGCTGGCCTGTGATCGAGCCTGACCGCGACGTGCGCGGCTTCCAGTCGGTCCTGTGCGAGCTGGGTTGGCGTCTGGAACTGCCCGGCTTCACCAATGAGGACGGCACCCAGAAATACGCGGACTACGCCGATTACATCACCAACCATGTGCGCAAGCCTGGTATCGGCCCACTTGCCGGATGGCGCATGGGCGAGACCGGTCTGCAAAACGGACGCGGCGAGCCGAACGAGAGCCAGCTGGACAACTATATCGCCAATGGCGGCTTCATGGTTGAGCATATCCCGGACGGCGCCAATTACTACAAACCGTGGAACATGGCCTATCAGGACTGGGCCGTGGGCATGGGCATCATCGACAAGCCGGAGCCGTATCTCTTCAGCCTCTACGTCGAACCCATGCGAAAGTTCCAACGCGCAGCCGAAGGTCATGGCGACCGCCAGCCACCAGAGCACCTGCGCGAGCGCATCCTCAAGACGATGGACCCGCTGCCGATTTGGTACGCGCCCTTTGAGGACAGCAATGTCGACGTGGACGAATACCCTGTGCACGCCCTGACGCAGCGCCCGATGGCGATGTATCACTCCTGGGGCAGCCAGAATGCGTGGCTGCGGCAGCTGCATGGCTACAACCCGCTGTATCTGCCCACCAAGCTCATGAAGCAGAACGGCTTTGAAGATGGCGATTGGGCGAAGGTCACATCTGCGCACGGCGAAATCACCGTGCCGGTCATGGAAATGGCCGCGCTCAACGAGAACACCGTCTGGACGTGGAACGCGATTGGCAAGCGCAAGGGCGCCTGGGCGCTGGAGAATGACGCGCCTGAGGTCATCAAGGGCTTTTTGCTGAACCACCTCATCCACGAGCTGCAGCCGCCTAAGGGCGATGGCCTTCGTTGGGCGAACTCCGACCCGATCACCGGGCAGGCCGCGTGGTTTGACCTACGCGTGAAGATCGAAAAAGCCGCCGCCCCGGCCCAGGAAAGCCAACCCGCCTTCCCACCGATCAAGGCGCCAGTTGCCACCGGCCCCGCAGAACTCACATGGAAGGTAGGCAAATGACCCTCTTTCCTTTTGCCGAAAATACCTTGGGGTCCGGGGCAAAGCCCCGGTCCTGCCGCCCAATCTCAAGCGCAGAGGCCACATCATGACCACACTGCCTGCATCCACCCAGAAGAAACTGGGCCTCGTCATCGATCTGGACACCTGCGTCGGCTGTCACGCCTGCGTGATTTCCTGCAAAGGCTGGAACACTGAAAACTATGGCGCGCCTTTGTCGGATCAGAGCCCCTACGGCGCCGATCCCTCAGGCACCTTCCTGAACCGCGTGCACAGCTTTGAAGTGCAGCCCGCCAATGACGCGCCTGCGCAGCTGATCCACTTCCCCAAGTCCTGCCTGCATTGCGAGGACGCGCCCTGCGTCACCGTCTGCCCGACCGGCGCGAGCTATAAGCGCGTGGAAGACGGCATTGTTCTGGTAAACGAAAGCGATTGCATCGGCTGCGGGCTCTGCGCCTGGGCCTGCCCCTACGGCGCGCGCGAGATGGACGCGGCAGAAAAGGTGATGAAGAAATGCACCCTCTGCGTGGACCGCATCTACAACGAGAACCTGCCGGAAGAAGATCGCGAACCCGCCTGCGTGCGCACCTGTCCTGCGGGCGCGCGTCACTTTGGTGATTTCGCAGACCCAGACAGCAACGTCTCCATCCTGACCGCAGAGCGCGGCGGTATGGATCTGATGCCCGAGCAGGGCACAAAGCCCGTTAACAAATACCTGCCACCGCGTCCCAAGGATACGATGGAAGAGTTTGACGTGCTCGCGCCCTATCTCGAACCTGTGGCTGAGAACGCAGGCGGATTTCTGGGCTGGCTCGACAAAGCTCTGGACGCACTTCCGGGAGGACCGAAATAATGCATCCCGCACCGTCAATTATTCTTTTCACAACACTCTCCGGCCTTGGCTTTGGGCTGCTGACCTTTCTTGGTCTTGGCATCCGCGATGTTACAGGCTGGGTTGCATTCGTGTATTTCGCCATCGCTTATCTGCTCGCTGTCGGCGGTCTGCTGTTTTCGACCTTCCACCTGGGCCATCCCGAACGCGCGGTGAAAGCCTTCTCTCAGTGGCGCTCCAGCTGGCTCAGCCGCGAAGGTGTCTGCGCCGTCGCCGCGCTGGTGGTCATGGCCATTTACGGCATGGGCCGCGTATTCATGGGCGAGCATTGGGCGTTTT
>JBCCUH010000043.1:0-10302 GCA_039197405.1 Pseudomonadota bacterium | reverse complement strand
TCAAAGACGGCAAAATCAACAAGATCAAACAGCATGGCCGCGCCGCCATGTGGCTGCGGCGCCCGCAGGTTGGTCCGTGTCCAGTCCAGGATCGGCATGAAATTGTAGCAGATTACCTCGATCCCGCGCGCGGCCAATGCGTGCAAGCTGGTGATATAGACATCAATATGGGCGCGCATGTCCGCAGATTGCGTCTTGATCGCTTCGGACACAGGCAGGCTTTCCACAACATCCCAGGCATAGCCCGCGTCCCGCAGCACATCCTGCCGCTCTGCAATGCTGCCTTCGTCCCATGGCCGGCCCGGCGGGATGTGATGCAGGGCTGTGACGATGCCCTGCACACCGACCTGATGCAGATCACCAAGGGCGATAGGGTCATTCGGGCCAAACCAGCGCCAACATTGCTTCATGGTTGCCATCCTTCATACAGCGGGTGATCTCGGGGCAGGGGCAGCGCGACCCGTCTGCCCGTGCGCGCCGCGTGATAGATCGCGGTGACAAGTTCGACGGAGGCGGCGCCGTCCTGCAGCGTTACCGCGCGATTGGGCTGGCCGGTCAGCGCCTTGCCCACTTCGGTGAAAAACCCCTCAAAGCCCTGAGGTTCATCCGGTGCGCGCGCAAGCTCGGCATCAATGGTTACCTGATACGCGGGATCTCTTGCCGTAAAACGCCACTCACTTGCACCGGGTGCGTAGGGTTCTGTGCCGGAAGTGGCCGTCAGATGCTCAAAGACGATGCGCAGGCGCGTCTCATCACCTGCCGCGCCGAGGGTGATGTTACTGGTGCAAAGCGCACCCGTCGTGGTTTCAAAAATGATCGCTGCGGTGTCTTCGGTTTCAATCGGATTGACGCGGGTGGTTGTCATCGTAGACAGATGTGCGACAGGCCCGGCCAGATGGGTCAACAGATCGTGGTTGTGGATCGCATGGCCCAGCACTGCTCCGCCTTGCTCGCCCGCCCAGGTGCCACGCCAGGGCACCGCATAGTAATCTGGACCCCGCGACCAATGGGTCTCCAACGCCGCGCTGTTCACACGGCCTGTCACGCTTTTCGCCATGAGATGGCGGAGCTTGGAAAGCGCCGGACCCCAGCGATATTGAAATACAGGAAAGACATTGCAATCAGCGGTTTGCGCTGCGTTCCTGATCTGATCCACCTCTGCCATCGACGTCGCCAAAGGCTTTTCGCAGACCACATGCTTGCCTGCGCGAAGTGCATCCAGCGTGACAGGTACATGCAGATGAGGCGGCAGGCAGATGTCGACAAGGTCAATCTGCGGATCGCCCAGAGCGTCTTCGATGCGCGTCAGGACTTTAAAGTCATCCGTCCCGCGCAAACCCTCTGCGCGCTCTGCCTGCGTATCGACAATCGCGGCAACCTGGAACTTTGACGGCAGCCGGCGCAAAGCCGCTAGATGCTCCCCGCCAATTCCGGCTCCCAGGATCGCGACCCGGATCATGGCGCCTCTGCCATGGCCTGCGCGCGCAGGGCAAGCTCCATCACAGTAAAGCAATGATCCTGCGTCATAGCCGTGCTGGTCCGGTGCTGTATGTCGTTTTTCAGGCGTTCGAAATAAGGCAGGCCTGCGCCGGATGCATCGATTTTTTCACAGCGACTGCCATTGACCAGGACAAGATGATCGGTCCCGTCCGCGCCGCCCACATCCACATATTTGCGCATTTCAATGTAGCCGTCGGTGCCCAGAATGGTCAGCCGCCCGTCGCCCCAATTAGGCAGCGCATCCGGCGTGTACCAATCCACGCGGACATAACCGGTGCCTTTTGCGCTGCGCAGCCCAAGCTCGCCAAAATCCTGTAGCCCTGGATCGTCCGGGTTGGCGTAATTGGCGACAAAGGCATGGGTGATCTCGGCAGTCGTCGATCTAGTGTAGTGCAGGAACTGGTCGATCTGATGCGAGGCGATGTCGGTCAGAATGCCGCCATAACGCTCTATTTCGAAAAACCACGCAGGACGGGTTGCACGATTCAACCTGTGCGGCCCAAGCCCCACAGTTTGCACGACCTGCCCAATCGCACCCTCTGCCACCAGTTCAGAGGCCCGCGTGCTGCCCGGTGTTTCGAACCTTTCGGATAAGTTGTTGGACCATAAGCGCCCGGTGTCCGCGACAGCCGCGCGAATTGCCTCAAGCTGGTCTAACGTGGTGCATCCCGGTTTGTCGGTCATCACATCCATACCATGTTGCATAGCCTTGATGCTTAGCGCGGCACGGTCCCCCGGAATGGCGGAGACCAGCGCCAGATCGGCGCCGCATCCCAGTGCCGCGTCCAGCGTTTCAAACCGCTTCAAGCCGGGAAATCGTCGCTGGTACCCGGCAAGCGCCTCTGGCGTGCCTTCGGTCCAGAACCCAAGGCAGGGCACGCCGACACGCGCCATGTTTTCCGTCATGCCGTAAATGTGCCGATGATCCAGCCCAAGGGCAACGCAGGTCAGGCTCATATCGTCACCTCGGTTCGCGCTCCGCTGCGACTGGCGCGCTCCATCGCGTCAATCACCGCATGGACCGCAAGCGCACTGCGCCCCGTTGCCAGCGGTGTGCGTCCGGTTTCTAGAGCTTCGGCAAAATCCGCGATCACCGCGCGGTGCCAATCATGGGTGAACGCCATCGGGTCAGCACCGCCACCCGTGCCGCCCGTCGCGCCAATCATCTCGCAGCGCCCGTCCAGATAGTAAATCGTCAACACGCCGGAACCCAGATGCGCCGCTGCCTTGCTGCCCTGAATGGTGATCGTTTCGGCGCCGCCGGGATAGGCTGCTGTCGTTGCTGTCAGCGTTCCTACCGCACCGTTTTGCATCTCAAGCAGGGCGCCGGCCCAATCCTCTGCCTCCAGACTGTGCAGCCCGGTCTGGCGCATCATCGCCTGCACCGAGGTGACCCCGCCACAAAGCCAAAGCGCAAGATCAAGCGTGTGAATGGCCTGGCTGATCATCACGCCGCCGCCATCACGGGCATAACTGCCGCGACCCGGTTCATCATAATAGCTTTGATCGCGCCACCAGGGAACGCGCAGATCAATCGTGGCAATTTGGCCTAATGCACCGGTTTCAATAAGGGATTTCAGCGCGGCTGAAGCCTCGCGGGCGCGATGCTGAAACACGATGCCAAGCGGCACATCCGCAGCCTCGCAGGCCTTGACGATACCAGTTGCGGTGGCCAGATCGCGCTCAATGGGTTTTTCCATCAACATGGGTTTGCCCGCCTGCACCAGCGTTTCCGCGATATCTGCGCGCGCGTTTGGCGGGGTGGCGATGATCACGAAATCCACCGCACCATCCTGCGCAATCTCATCCACTGAGGCATAGCCATGGGTGTCATGCCGGGCCGCTGCAGTCCGGGTGCTTTCAGCAGAGCTTGCCAGAACGCCGCGCAGGTGCAGCCCTGCGTCCTGGATCGCCGCAATATGTGTGCCCGCAACCATGCCCAGACCGATAAGCGCAATATTCATGTCAGCCCTTTCCCTTACCCGCGATTTGAGGCGTTGCGCCGCAAAGATGCAAGCTGCAATACTGACGTCACGACGATCCGATCCCTTTGGCGGAGCCGAATATGGTGCGCAATCTCAACGACATGGCCGAAAAGCTTTATCAGGGGATCCAGGACCTGCCGATCATCTCGCCGCATGGTCATTGCGATCCGGCATGGTTTGCCCTTGATCAGGCGTTCGTCAATCCTGCCGAGCTGTTGGTGATCCCCGATCACTATGTCTTTCGCATGCTTTACTCGCAAGGCCTCGCGCTTGCCGATCTGGGCATAGGCGCGGCGGGCAAAGAGGCTGACCCGCGTGCGGTGTTTCGGCTTTTTGCGGCGCATTGGCACCTGTTTCTGGGCACGCCGTCGCGGCTGTGGATCGAATATGTGCTGCAGCAGACATTGGGCATTCATACGCCCTTGTCAGAGGGCACCGCTGATGCGGTTTACGAGCAGATTGCCGAAAAACTCGCCGATCCCTCCTATCGTCCGCGCGCGCTTTTTGACCGCTTCGGGATCGAGGTGCTGGCCACCACCGATGCCGCAATGGACGATCTTGCGCATCATCAGACAGTGCAGGACAGTGACTGGCAGGGCCGTGTCATTCCGACGTTCCGCCCTGACGGCGTGCTTGATCCATCTGATCCCGAATTCATCCGGAACCTGACGCGGCTCGGCGCGATCACGCAGAGCGAGCTTGGCAGTTTGCAAAGCTATCTGGACGCGTTGCGGACGCGGCGAGCGTTCTTCAAGTCCATCGGCGCGACAGCGACGGATCACGCGATCGAGGTCGTTCAGACGGAATGGCTCGACAATCCAGAAGAGCTTTATCAAAAACTGCGCAGGGGCGAGGCGACACCGCAGCAGACGCAGCAGTTCTACGGCCATATGCTGATCGAGATGGCACAAATGTCGGTCGAGGATGGGTTGGTGATGCAGTTGCATGGCGGCAGCAGGCGCAACACGAATGCGAAGGTGATGCACGCCTTTGGCCGTGACAAAGGTGCCGATATCCCGATTGCGGTGGATTGGGTCCGTGGGCTTGATCCGCTGTTGACCCGTGTCGGCAACGATCCTCGGTTCAGCATGATCCTTTTCACCCTTGATGAGACGACCTACGCGCGTGAGCTGGCACCGATGGCCGGGCATTGGCCCTGCCTGAGGATCGGCCCGCCCTGGTGGTTTCACGACAGCCCAGCCGGTATCGCGCGCTACTTTGATCAGGTGGTCGAGACGGCGGGATATCACAACCTTGCGGGTTTCAACGATGATACGCGCGCCTTCCTGTCGATTCCGGCGCGGCATGATCTGTGGCGGCGCGGCGTGGCGCTGCACCTGAGCCAGCAGATTGAGCGCGGGTATTTCGGACGCAGCGATGCGGATTATCTGGCGCAGCTTCTTTCCGTCGATCTGGCGCGCGCCGCCTACAGGCTGGACGTCTAGATGGGCCGGATTGTTCACATCGGCCTTGGCAATTTCGCCCGCGCGCATCTGCTGGATTACACGGCGGATGTGGGCGGCTGGGATGTTGTGGGCGTTAGCCTGCGCTCAGCGGCGGTGCGGGACGGGCTAGCGAAGCAGGGATTTGCCTACGATCTTTGCGTTCAGGGGCAAGGCGCGAAGCAGATTGACGTTCTGAGCGATGTGCTGGTTGCGCCGGAGAACCCTAGCGCGGTTCTGGATGCAATGGCGCACGCGGAGATCATCAGCGCGACAGTGACCGAGAAGGGCTATTACCTTGATAGCGAGGGGCAGCTGGATCTGGATGATCCGGTCATCCAGGCAGAGCTTAGCGGGCAGGGGCCTCGGTCGCTGATCGGGTATCTGGTTCAGGCACTTGCCCGGCGATGCTCGCCTGTGACGGTGCTGAGTTGCGACAATCGTGTTGGCAACGGCGATGCGCTGCGCAGGGCTGCCCGGCGATTTGCAAAGGCAGCGGGCCTGTCCGTTGATTGGTCTGTGGTGACGTTCCCGAATGCGATGGTCGACAGGATCACGCCAGCGACCACCGATGCGTTGCGCCACGAATGCGGCGATCCCATGGCGGTGCCGACGGAAGCTTTTCGCGAATGGGTGATCGAGGACAATTTCGCAGGGCCGCGGCCTGACTGGCCGGATGTGCAATTCGTCGCCGACGTGGCCCCGCATGAGCTGCGCAAACTGCGCATGCTGAACGGGGCGCATTCCTTCATGGCCTATACGGGCCTGCTGAAGGGGCTGACGTATGTGCATGAGGCGGTAACGGATGTGCAGCTGCGCAGGCAGGTCGAATGGTTGATGGCAGAGGCCGGCGCGACCCTGCCGGATGAGGTTCAGGCGCAGGTTCCCGCCTATGCCCGTGCTTTGCTGCGTCGGTTTGAAAACCCGCAGCTACAGCATCGCCTGGATCAGATCGCCATGGATGGCTCGCAGAAACTGCCCTATCGGTTCATTGGAACGCTGCGGGACGGACCTGCGCCAACTGTCGCCGAAGGGGTGCAGGCCTGGATCAGCTTTTGCATGGCGCAGGTTGCCCAAGGTCGCACGCCTGACGATCCCAAGGCTGCAGAGATCGCGGCTGCGGTGACGTCTTCCAACCCGCGACATGCCTTGCTGAAGCTGGTGGGCGCCGCTGATCTGGCGCCGATTATTGCCGAATAATCGCGCCCCGGACCTGCACGACCCGGGCCGCCAGCTGATGTCCTGCCATCAGTGCCTCTGCCTGTGTCTTGCCGGAAAAGATGGCGCCAAGGTATCCTGCGTTGAAACTGTCCCCGGCAGCTGTTGTGTCCACCACATTTGTAGTTGCCGGATAGCTCTGCGATACCGGCTCCCCAAGAGCAAGGGGACCCTGCGCACCGCGCTTCAGCGCGCCTTTGGCCGCAGTTATTGCAAACCGCGCTGTGACCGCCTCGGCGCTTTCGTCAAAAAGCGCCATCTCGTCATCAATGGAAGGCAAGGCGATTTCCGCGCGGGCCCACCTGGCCCGGGTGATCTGGCGCGCGACCTTCGTGCTTTCCCACAGGCGCGGGCGGTAATTGCTGTCATAGATCAACGTGATAGGCGATACGCCGAGCCAATCGATCAGCGCCAGCCGCACATCCTGCGGCAGGATCGCCATGGAAATGCCAGAGAGATAAATGGCATCATAGCGCTCCAGAAACCCGAAATCGTGATCGGCAAACATCCGTTTGGCCGCAGAGGCGCTGCGCCAATAGGTAAAGCTGCGCTCGCCCGCGTCGCTCGTGGTGATTGCATAAAGACCGGGAGAGGCACCTGCGATCCGGCAGACCGCAGGCGTGCCGACACCTTCGGCAGCGATAAAGGCCTCGATCCGATCCGAAAAGGGATCATCGCCAAGACAGGTCACATAGTCGACCTCAATACCCGGTGCACAACGCCGCAGGTAGATCGCCGTGTTCAGCGTATCGCCCGCAACGCCGACCGCCGCCTCCGCGCCGTTCATCGACAGCTCGATCATGGCTTCGCCAATGCAGGCAATACGTGTCATTGCTGTTCTCGTTTCCATATGATCAGCCCGGCGGCCATGATGACGCCAGCGCCAATAAGGGTCCAGTTGTCAGGTACCGTGCCGAAGACAGCATAACCCAGAATGGCCACATAGATCAGGAAAGAATAGGTGAACGGCATAAGCTGGTTGGCCGTGCCAAAGCGATGCGCATTGGTCAGCAACTGATGGCCCGCCCAGCCAAGCACACCCAGCATGATCAGAACAAACAGGCCGAAGCCCGTCTCTGGCTGGATCCACGTCCAGACTGCAAAAGGCAAAAGCACGAAGGTGCCCACCGCGCCCATGTAGAACTGCATCGTATCGACCGCCACGATCCCCGACAGCTTGCGTGTCATGATCGAATATAGCGCCAAGGCCGTGGCGTTGTAGATGACCATCAGCATTGTCGGGTGAAAGACGCTGCCAAAGGGGCGCACCACGATCAGCACGCCGATGAACCCCAGCAGGATCGCGCCAATACGCCAGACGCCGACATGTTCCTTTAACAGCCAGATGGACAGGAAACAGACAATGACCGGGCTGGAGAACATGATCGCCGACACGACGGTCAGTGGCAGAAATTGCAACACATAGAAATTGCTCAGCGTTGCCGAGACCAGTAGCAGCGACCGGCTGATCACCTGCCATGGGTGGCTGGTCTGGAATCGCTGAACGTCAAAGCCGCCGCGGGCAATCATCGCGATCGAAATGATGAAATGGCTGAAATAGCGCATGAAGGCAAGTTGGAACGCGCCGATGCCTGCCACTGCCAGCCATTTTGCTCCGGTGTCGACGAAAGCAAAAAGCAGCCATGCCGCCAGCATCAACAAGATGCCAAGGCGCGGCAGATCGGCGGTCGAGCTGGCGGTGACGGCCACGGCTGTCAGCCCTGGAACTTGCGCACGTAATAATCCACCATCTGGCTGACCATATCATCGGCTTGCCCTGTGTCGCGCGCATCACTCAAGGCAGTCAGGGCACCGCCGCTCATGATGCTTTGCACGCCTGCGTCTTCGGCCATGCGCGCATAGTACCCGACGTCCTTGGCCGCATTCTTGATCGCAAACGCCAGTTGGCCTGGATCACCGTCAACCCCATAGGCTTTCACGAAATCCATCATGCCCGACCGCAGCGGGCCTGCTGCCATGACATCATACATCTGGCCCCGGTCCACGCCTGCCACATCGGCCATGGCAAAGGCTTCGGCCATGGCATTGGCGACGGTCATGCCAAAGAAATTGTTGATCAGTTTGATCGTGTGACCTGCGCCGCTGTCGCCAAGATAGAACACGTTCTCGCCCAGGTCTTTCAGAACCGGTTCGATCCTGTCGAAAGCGGCCTTGTCGCCGGCGGTCATAATATTGAGCAACCCGTCTTTGGCATGCGCGGGCGTGCGCCCCAGCGGGCCGTCCAAATACCCACCGTCAGCATCTGCAACCTCTGCCGCCAAGGCGCGTGTGCTGGCGGGGAGGGAGGTGCCGAAATCGACAACAACCGCGCCTTTCTTCAGCCCGGCAATCACGCCATCAGTGCCGCGCATGCGGGCCTCGACGTGATCAGAGGTGCCCATGCACAGCATAACGATGTCGCTGGCCTCGGCCACCTCGCGCCCGCTGCTGGCCTCCACCGCGCCGCGCGCGATCGCCGCATCCAGATAGGTTCGGTCGGTATTGCCCAGCACCGTCAGCGCATAGCCCTGATCCTGAAGACGTCCAACCATCGCACCGCCCATCAGGCCCAGTCCGATAAATCCGATCTTGGGTTTGCTCATGTCTTTGGTCCTTTCAAGCAAGTTTTTGTGTGTCTGGTGCCTGATTGCGCAACTGATCTTCGATCAATTCAGCAATGGCAAGGGTTCGCGCGGCATCGGCGACGTCAATCAAGGGATCAGCGCCATCCATGACGTCCAGGAAATGATCAAGCTGCGCGTTAAGCGGCGCTCTGCCTGCCGCATCTTTCTCAAGTGGCACACGGGTTGCGGGTTCACCCCACTGGGTGCCTTGCCAAAGCGTCAGGGACGGATAGCTCACCGCGCCTCCTGTGCCGGTGATCCACATCATGTCCTGCCCGGTGGTGCCGATGTTGGGGTTCTCGCCGGTGCCAGCCTCGAAGCCATAGGGCGAGGGGGCGGTATCAGCGAAACTAATAGTCCCTGTTGCACCGCTTTCGAACAGCAGTGAGACAGCGCCGCTTTCGATCCGCTCGGTGCCGCGCAGGCTGTTTCCGCGAAGCGCTGCGACTTCGGCGATCTCGCCAAGTACAAAGCGCAGAACGTCGATGTCGTGCACCAAATTGATCATCACAGGGCTGCCGCCCTTCGTGCGCCAGTTGCCTTCGAAATAGGGATCCGGTTTGCGCATCGCCCAGATAAGCGTCGCGGTGACGGGCCTGCCGATTGCACCCTCTACAAGGAGCGATCTGAGCTGCTGCAGCGAGGCATGATAGCGGCGGTGATGGCCGACGAGGGAGGCAACACCAGCCCTTTGTACAGCGTCTTGCAAGCGAGCCGCATCGCTTTGCGTGCCTGCCACGGGCTTTTCGATCAGCATGTGCCAGCCGCGTTCTGCGGCTTGAGTGCCATGGGCAGCGTGCAGATGCGTGGGCGTTGCGATGATCACGCCGTCCACACCATCGCCAAGCTCGCTTATATCGTTGAAGCGAGGCGTATCCACCGTGATCGCAGGATCAGGATCGACCAGCCCAACCAACGCGCAACCCTCATGCGCCTGCACAGCCTCAACATGGCGGATGCCAATCAGACCGCCACCGATGACTGCGATACGCTTCACATCACCGCCCCGATTTGCCAGGGCACGAACTCGTAATCGCCTAGACCCTGCGCTTCGGACTTGGTCGCCTCGCCTGAGGCCACGCGTAGGAACATCTCGTAAATCTCGCGCCCTTTTTCCTCGATGGAGACGCCCTTCGACAGGATCTCGCCTGCATCGATGTCCATGTCCTCGGACATGCGCTCCGCCATTTCGGAGTTTGTCGCGACCTTCACCGTTGGCGCGGGTTTGGAGCCGAAGGCAGAGCCGCGCCCGGTGGTAAAACACACCAGATTGCAGCCGCCTGCCATCTGCCCGGTCACCGACGCAGGATCGTAGCCGGGACTGTCCATGAAGGTGAAGCCCTTGGCTGTCACGGGTTCTGCGTATTTGTAGACGCCCGTCAGGGGCGAGGTGCCGCCCTTGGCTGCTGCACCGAGGGATTTCTCAAGGATCGTTGTCAGCCCGCCCTTCTTGTTGCCGGGCGAGGGGTTGTTGTCCATCGAGCCTTTGTTCCGGGCGGTGTAATCCTCCCACCATTTGATCAGGCCGATCAG
>JBCCUH010000042.1:0-10392 GCA_039197405.1 Pseudomonadota bacterium | reverse complement strand
GTGCGGCGGAACCCAACGCTGGAGGACCTGGCGAACTTTCACAAGCTGAGCCACATGTTGCCCGCGATCCATTCGTCGGCCCATCACATCGTCGAACCCTACGACCATCCGATCAGCCAGCGGCACCTGCGCATCACCTATTCGTCGATGAAGCATTCCGACAAGACCTTCATGGGGATGACCACCAGCCCTAGGACCGCCGAGGATGTGATCGAGATGTGCGCGATCCTCTTTGGCGAGGACTTCATCGACAGCCATCCGGTCGTCACTGGCAATTGCAATGGCAACTCACCGCTGGTCTGGGATGAAACGATGCTGGGCGCGATGCGGGCCTTCTGCAGGCGCAACCAGCCGGTGCTCTGCTCGCCCTTCGTGCTGGGCGGCGCGAACACGCCCGCCTCCGTGCCGGCGACTGTGGCGCAGCTCAATGCCGAAGCCTTGAGCGCGCTGGCCTACACGCAAGTAATCCGCAAAGGCGCGCCTGCGATATATGGCCATTACCTAAGCACCGTCAGCATGAAATCCGGTGCGCCGATGGCAGGCACGCCGGAGATCAGCCAAATGAATTTCATGATCGGCCAGATGGCTCGGCATTACGGCGTGCCGTGGCGTACATCCAACACACTTGGCGGCGCGAAAACCTTCGATGCACAGGCAGGCTATGAAAGTGCCACGACGCTCAGCGCGGTGATGCATGCGGGCGCGAATTATATCTGGCATTCAGCAGGCTGGAACGAAGCGGGCATGCATTGCTCGGTCGCGAAATTCATTGTGGATGCAGAGCAATGTGCAATGGCCTACCGCATGGCGGAAGGGCTGAACTGGGATGACTTCGAGACGGCGCTGAACGCAGTGCCAGATGTAGGCCCGGGCGGTCACTATCTGGGTCACCCGCACACGCAGGAGAACTTCCAGGACGCGTTCTTCATGCCTGAGATGTTCGACAACAATTCCATCGAGCAATGGGCGGCAGAAGGCTCTGTCGAGATCACTGAGCGGGCGCTCGCCCATGCGAAAAATCTGCTGAACGCCTATGAGGAACCCAAACTGGACGAAGCCGCCGACGAAGCGCTGCTGGACTACATCGCGCGCCGGGAACGTGAAATTCCCGCCGCCGACGAGCTGAACCAGAGTTACTGACGCAGATGGCCTTGCGTGCTGCAGCACGCAAGGCTACGCCCCGTCGCGCAGCGCAATCCAGGCGCGGGTGATGGCGTGCAGCTCATCCCGCACCTGCTCCAGATTCTCAAGGCTGGCCACTTTGAAACTGCGCGCCTCCTTGCCGTGCCCCACAAGATTTGGAAAATCACCGGGGATTTCCGCGCCCTTGTGAAACATCAGGCTCGCGTGCTGTTTCGATCTGGGGAAGAAACTTGCCATATTGCCTTTGTAAACAAAGGTCGGTGCGCTCCATTTGATACATTCCTCCATGCGCGGGTCCGCAGCCAGGATCGCCTGACGCATCGCTTCGACCACCGGTTTCATCGGATTGTCGTAGGCCTGCATCCAGGCTGTGACCTGTTCGCTGCTCATGTATGCGGCATCCCGTCCAGCGTGGTCACCAGCGATGTGATGTGTCCGTTCTCGACATGAAATACATTGGTGCCGCTGCCTTGCCCGCCCGGAATGGCCTGCGAAATGCAGGTCCAGCGCACGGAAATCTGGGACCCGGTCACGGACACTTGGCCCAATTGAATGACCGCATCGTCGAATGCATCGGACCGGCTTGCGGAAAATGCCGCCACGATGGCTTCACGCCCCTTGTGCGGGCCCTCCTGACCCGAAAACGGCTCGGTGTATTCGGCGTCTTCCGCAAAACAGGCGCGCAGTAGGTCATGACCGTGTGGGCCGGCCTGCATTGCCAAAAAGAAATTGGCGATCTCTAATGGAAGGGCAGTCATGAAAAGGTCTCCTGATGCAGAACATGAATGACGAGTTTCTGGGCGCGCTCAAACGCGTGTTGGGAGAATTGCAAGGGGATGAGGCCGCGCCGGTTCCAGCGACCGCTCTGGCCGGGTTGATGGATCTGGCGCAACGCGATGTGGATCTGACGATTGACATGACCGCCAGCCGCGCGCTTGGGGCACCGTTGATCACGGTACGACACACTGGCGCGCCTGAAGTGCTGGCCGCTCTGTCGCCGCGTCAAAAACAGGTGGCGAAATTGATGATCGCGGGCAAATCCAACAAGGCGATTGCCCGTGATTTGGGTCTTTCGGTTGCCACTGTGAAAGATCACGCCCATGCCATCCTCAAAAAATGTAGCGTTGCCACACGCCGGGAGTTGATGGCGCTGGCCCTGGTGCCGCCAAGGTAAGGGCAAGCGCCCGAGACGCACAATCCATCTGATGGTGGGGGTGGCCTTGCGTGCTGCAGCACGCAAGGCTACTCGGCGCGCGCGCGCCATTCCTTCCAGCGCAGGATGGCATTGGCCCCCGGATCGCGGATCAGGCGCGGCGGCAGCTTGGTGGGATGCGCCTCCTCGTTGAAGTGGGCCGCCACTTTGCTGGGCTTGCCCATCGCCATCTCGGCGGCGGCGATCCCGGTCAGCGTGCCGCGTGCCGTGCCCAGCCCGTTTTGAACGCACGCGCTCCAGATGCCGTTGTCAATCGCTCGGGTCACAGATACGCCATTGCGCGACAGACACAGATGACCGGCCCAGGAATGTGCCATTTTCAGGCCCGTGAACTGAGGGAAACGGGCCTCGAACTTGCTTTGCATGATCGCTGCTGCACGTTTCAAATCGCTCCTTCGGCTTTGCATGCCAGACCGCAGGGTCGCACAGGTCCGGGTGACAATCCGGTTGCCGCCCTGCGGCCCGTTGATGCGGCGCATCGTCGTGCCCATGGGATCCGAAGGTGTAATGCCCCAGCGTGGCTGACCGCCGATTTGGGAGGGGTCCAGTTCGGGTGTGATGGTCGCAAAGAGAAAAATCTGCATAAGCCTGCCGGGGGCTATGCCAAAGCTTTCCAAATGACCGTTGGCGGCGATGATGACCTTTGCGCAGCGCACTGAGGCATTCGTTGCATGCACCCGGCCCCGTTCAATTCGGCGCGCGGGCGAATTTTCAAAAATTCGCACACCGCCCCGACGCAGCCCTGCCGCCAGCCCGCGAATATAGCCCGCGGGCTGCAGCATCACAGTGCCGGGCGTGTAAAGCCCCGCCCGGTAGTAGCGACTGCCTGTCACGTCGGCCATTTGCGCAGCATCAAGCGTTTCGCTGCGTTCCCCCAAACTCTCCAAATGCCGGGCATAGCTGTGGTTATGCGCAAGGGCTGCGTCGCTGACAGCTCCGTTTACTTTGCCTGCAGCATCGAAAAAGGCTTGATCAATGGCGTATTCCTCCACCGCTGCCTTCGCAAAGCTCTGCGCGTGACGGTTCATCGTGATCATTGCGCGGTCATTGCCTGATCCTGCGTAGTCGTCGGATGCCAGATCATGGGGCAGGTCGATCATGAAGCCGGAGTTGCGCCCCGCCGCGCCTTCGGCAATAGCGCCTGCTTCCAGAACAACAATATCCAGGGATGCGTCGATCTGCTTCAGCCGACGTGCTGCCGACAGCCCTGCAAACCCCGCGCCGACAATGACAACATCTGCTGCCGTGTCCTCATCCAATATTGGCCCCGGCGGCACGTCGCCCAGGATCGCGGCCCATCCCGCAGGGCCGCGATGTTTGGGCAGGCGCTGGGCTGTGTAGGTGGTCACAGGGCCGCCTCATCCTCGTCATCGGCCAGGTCGATCCAGATCGTCTTGAGCTGCGTGTACTGATCATGTGCGTGCACGCCATTGTCGCGCCCGCCAAAGCCCGATTGCTTCCAGCCGCCGAAAGGCGTTGCGATATCGCCCTCGCCAAAGCTGTTCACCGTCACAGTGCCTGCCTTGAGCATGCGCCCGCCGCGGATCGCGCGTTTGGTATTGGCGGTAAAAAGCGACGCGCAAAGCCCGTAGTCCGTATCATTGGCAACCGAGATCGCCTCGTCAAAGCTGTCCACGGTGATCACGCTGAGGACTGGGCCGAAAATCTCGGTCTGCGCCAACTCGTTATCATTGCCGGGTAGGTCCACGACCGTGGCTTCGACAAACCCATCCTTGGCGCTACCGCCGATCAGCACCGTGTCCGCCTTATCAAGCAGCCCGCACACCTTGCCAAAATGCGCCGCCGAAACAAGCGCACCGACGCGTGTTTCAGGATCCAGCGGATCGCCGACATTCCATTCTTTCATATGCACCGCGATACGCTCCAGCAGAGCATCCTTGATGCCTTTCTGCACGATCAGCCGCGAGATGGCCGAGCAATTCTCGCCCATGTTCCAGAAGGCGCCGTTCACGATATGCTGCGCCACGCGGTCGATATTTTCAGCATCCTCCAGAACCACCGCCGGGTTCTTGCCGCCCATTTCCAGCACCACTTCCTTGGCATTGCTTTCGGCGGAATAACTCAGGAAGCGTTTGCCCGTCTCGGTGGAGCCGGTGAAGCTGACCATGTCGATGTCCATGTGCCGCCCCATTGGCTCGCCCACATCCGGGCCAAGGCCGGGCACCACATTCAGAACGCCTTTGGGAATACCTGCCTCGACAGCCAGTTCTGCCACGCGCAGCGCGGTCAAAGATGTCTCTTCAGCAGGCTTCAGCACGACCGAGCATCCAGCCGCCAGCGCCGGCCCGATCTTCCACGCCAGCATCAGCAGTGGGAAATTCCACGGTAGCACCAGCCCCACGACACCCACAGGTTCCCGCACGACCATCGCAATGTGATCGTCAGATGCGGGCGAGACCTGATCGTAGATCTTGTCGATGGCTTCCGCGTGCCATTTCAGGCAATGGATCGTCTCGGGCAGATCAACCGTTTCGCAATCAAAGATCGTCTTGCCGCTGTCGATGCTCTCCATCACCGCCAGCTCGCGCGCATTGCGGGTCATAAGCTTGGCAAGGCGAATGAGCACGTCCTTGCGCGCGGACGGATGCAGGCGGGACCAGCGGCCATCGTCGAAAGCTTCCCGCGCTTTTTCAACGGCAAAATCCACATCTTCTGCGCCGCACGAGGCGACCTGCGCCAGTTCCGTGCCGGTGGCCGGGTTCACAGTTGCAAAGGTCTTGCCAGAGATCGCCGGTCGATATCCGCCATCGATGAAGGCGCCCGTGGGCAGATCAAGATCGGCGGCGATGGCCTGATATTCTTCTTTTGTCAGCAAATCCATTGGCTTACCCTTCCGCCTCGATCTGTGCGACTGTGCGTTTGATCACGCGGATCACTTGTTCCAGCTGCCGCTTGTCGTCTTTGTTCAGCGCCTTCAGTGGCGGCCTCACTGCGCCGGTGTCGATGCCCTGATGGGTGACGCCGTACTTGATGGTGGCCACGAATTTGCCGCCCTGTTCCAGCACCCGCATCAAAGGAAGCAGCGCCGACATGATGCGACGACCCTTGTTGAAATTGCCCTCGATCACGCAGGCTTTGTAAAGCGCGATATGCTCATGCGGTAGAAAGTTCGACCCGCCGCAGACCCAGAATGGCGCGCCCCATGCGAAGAATTCCAGCGCTTGATCATCCATGCCGCAACCCAGCTGGATATGCGGGTAATCGCGGGCCAGAGTATGCACGCGGTTGATGTCGCCAGAGCTTTCCTTGATGCCGCAGAAATTGCGGCTGCGGCCAACGCGGTCCAGAAATTCGT
Organism: Pseudomonadota bacterium; assembly: GCA_039197405.1. Classification (GTDB taxonomy): domain Bacteria; phylum Pseudomonadota; class Alphaproteobacteria; order Rhodobacterales; family Rhodobacteraceae; genus Planktotalea. Next base: position 4,720 of record JBCCUH010000042.1, on the reverse strand, counting down.
CACCCATCATCGTGCCTGTACGGCCCGGATAATTGTAGAGCATCACAGGCAGGTCAGCGGCCTTGTCGATGGTCAATGCGTTCAGTGCATTCTCGCGCTCGGTCGGCACCGCATAAGGCGGGGAGGCAAGCAGGATCGCATCCGCTTTCATATCGCGCGCGGCAGTGGCCAAAGCAACGGAATCGCCGGTCAACATCGCGCCCGTTCCGATCACCAGCGGTACACGGCCCTTCATCCGTTCTTGCGTAAAGCGGGCAATCTCGATCCGTTCCGCCACAGTCTGCGCGTAGTTCTCGCCGGTGGAGCCGCCGCTGATCAACCCGTTCACACCTGCCTCTAGCAGATGATCAATGACGTCAGCCAAAGCGTTCCAATCGATGTTCATGTCCGCATGATAAGGTGTGACCACGGGCGTATAGATACCGTCAAATCTGAAAATCGGGGTCATGGGGCGCTCAAGCTCAGGTTTCGTGTCGCATCTTGCATAGCCCGGCTGCCGCTTGGCAATGTAGATTTTACCGACGCGAGACTTTCAGGGACCGACGCGGATGCAGCGCAGCCAACATTTCGTCTTTTTGCTGGTCGATTAGTTTTCCCATCTGGCTTTTTCCTGCGCGGTAGAGCCGCTCAGAATTGCCAATCTGGAAAGCGGCACGGAACTTTATCGCTGGTCCTTCCTGTCTGAGGAGGGAACGCAGGCAACCTGCTCCAACGGATCGGTGACGTTGGTGCATGGCGGGCTGGACAAGGTGCCAAAATGCGATCAGCTTTTTGTGCTTACAGGGATCAATATGCGCAATCATGTCACCGGGCCCTTGCTGGGTTGCCTCAGGCGACAGAAGGCGATGGGCACACCGGTCGGAGCGCTGTGTTCAGGAGCATGGATCCTTGCGGAGGCGGGGTTTCTGTCAGGCCAGCGCGCGGCCATTCACTGGGAATTTCATGACGCATTTGAGGACGCCTTTCCCGATGTCACGCTGGTGCGCAACGTCTTTGTCGCCGACGAAAAACACGTCACCGCGTCGGGAGGCACCGCAACGGCGGATCTGATGTTGCATCTGATCGAGGCGGCGCATGGTGCGGATCTTGCTGCCGCAATTGCCGATCAGATGGTCTACACAGGTGTGCGGGAAGGTAGCGCCGAGCAGCGCGCCTCGCTTCAGTCGCCGCGGGGCATGCGCAATGCGCATCTGGCGCGGGCGATCAAGATGATGCATGAGCATCTCGATGACCCGATGTCGCCTGCGCTGATCGCCGAAACGATCGGGATTTCCGGACGCCAGCTTGAGCGGCTGTTTGGCAAACACCTGGGAACCTCACCCAAGAAATACTACATGGAGATGCGGCTGGATCGCGCCCGGCATCTGCTGGTGCAGACCGAAGGATCGGTCAGTGATGTGGCTTATGCCTGCGGCTTCGAAAGTCCAGGTCATTTCAGCCGCGTCTACAAAACGGCGTTCGGGATCACGCCGATGCAGCAGCGCGACAAGCTGGGATAAGGCGCCGGTTTCCTGCTCGCAACTCTGCACCGTCATGCGTCTTGCAATATGAAATCGGCGGCCCGGTCGGCAATCATCATGGTGGGAGCATTGGTATTTCCTGAAACCAGCGCGGGCATGACAGAGCAATCTGCAACCCGAAGACCTTCGATGCCGTGAACGCGAAGCTGCAGATCCACGACGGAGGCCTCGGTGGGTCCCATGCGGCAGGTTCCCGCCGGATGAAAGATCGTGCGCGCATGATCCCGGATCGCATCATCTAGCCGGTTGGAGCCCGCCATGCTGCTGACCTCGGGACCGGGCCAGATTTCATCGCCGACACTGCCGCGCATCTCGGGGGTGTCGAAGATGTCCCGCGCCAGGCGCACACCGCGTCGCAGAGTGTCGAGGTCTGCGTCCTCGGCCAGAATGCGCGAGGCGAATTTCGGCTGATCGGTGGGATCGCGCGAGACCAGGCCCAACCGCCCCCGTGAATTGGGGCGCATGGTCATCGGATGAATTTGCACTGCGTGAAGCGGCAAAGGCGGTTGTCCCGGCGTATCGGGCGCGAAAGGCGCAAGGATGTATTGCACGTCGGGCCGCCCTTGTCCGCTGGTGTCCACGCAGGCCCCGGCTTGCAGCAGGTTGGACGCCAGCAAACCGCCGCGCGTGCTCAGATAGGTGATCCCATGGCCAAGCGCTGCAAGCCCGCTATCCGCGCCGTACAGCCCTTTGGCTCCCCGAAGCTTGCGGGTCACCGGCGCCCCCACATGATCCTGCAGGTTGCGTCCGACCTCATCGGCCTCATGAACCACATCGATGCCGTGGCGGTTCAACTCATCTCGCGGCCCGACACCGGACAACATCAACAGTTTGGGGCTGTGAAAGCTGCCCGCGCTCAGGACGATCTCGCGGCGGGCCTTAATCACGATTTCATGCGCGCTGTCACTGCGCGTCTCGACGGCTACGGCCTTGCGGCCTCGGATCTGAATGCGGCAGGCCAGGTGGCCGGTGAGCACCGTCAGGTTTTCGCGCCCCATCTCCGGGCGCAGGAAACAGGTGGCCGCTGACTGCCTTTGCCCGTCATGAGCCGTGACCTGATACCAGCCTGCGCCTTCCTGCTCTGCCCCGTTGAAATCATCTGTGGCGGGCACCCCCGTGGCTCGTGTGGCTGCAATCAACTGCTCGCAAATGGGGTGCGGCGTTTGCGGGTCGGCTACAACAAGCTTGCCGGTCTGCCCATGATAGGGGCCGGAAAGCCGCGTGTTGCGTTCTTGCCGCTTGAAGACCGGCAACACATCGTCAAACGCCCAGCCCGTGCACCCGTAAAGCGTCTCCCATTCGTCGTAGTCGCGATGCTGCCCGCGCATGTAGATCATGCCATTGACGGCCGACCCGCCTCCCAGAACGCGCCCCTGTGGCACCTGAAAGGGTCGGTCGCCGAGCGTCGGGTCCGGCTCGGACACGACCGTATCGGCATCCTGAGACTGCAGCGCCTTGAAAAAAGTGGCGGGGATGTGAAGCCACCGGTTCCTGTCACGCCGGCCACGTTCCAAAAGCACTACACTGTGATCACTGTCTGCAGCCAGCCGCGCGGCCAGAACACATCCCGCCGCACCGCCGCCCACAACGACATAGTCAAACTCCATGACTTTGCTCATTAGGCCCAGTCCTTTTCCGGTACGCACGCGATCAGACCGCCGCAGGGCATAGCAGGCCGCAGGCAGCGACGCGCGCATTTGCGCGCCAAAACGCTCCGCCAGTGCGGCGCCCCACAGGTAAGCTGTCCGATCATGGTCTTGACTGTTACACGAAATTAGTTGTCATGTTAATAAATAGAGATGCAGCAAACCCTGTTCATCGTTCGGAGGATTTCTCATGCACACGGTCATTCCCAACCTGAGCGACATTGCGTTTGAAGACCTGATGACAGATCCATACCCCGCTTTTGACCGCATCAGATCGCTTGCCTCAGCGGTTTGGGTAGACAGCGCCCGGATCGCGCTGGTGACCCGATTTGACGACATCCAGCATGTGGAACGCAACGCGCAGATCTTCGCCTCGACCAATCCTGGATCGCTGATGAACACGGTCATGGGCCATTCCCTGATGCGCAAGGACGGCGCCGATCACCTGGCAGAGCGCCGCGCAATCGAGCCTGCGTTTCGCCCGGACATCATACTGAATCACTGGCACCCGAAAATGACGGACCTCGCCGACCGGCTGATCAGCCAGTTCGAAAGCCGGGGCGAAGTTGATCTTTTCGATGCGTTCGCAGCACCGATGGCGGCGCTTGGTTTGAGAGAGCTGTTGGGGTTCGGCGACGATGTGTCCTGGCAGGACATGTGCCGCTGGTCTCAGGCATTGATGGACGGGGTCGGCAACTATGATGGCGACGCGGAGGTGACCACGCAGGGCAAGGCTGCGGCCAAGGCGCTTGCGGATCAGATCGACCGGTCTTTGCCGTTTCACCGCGCGGATGCAAACCCGTCCATTCTGTCGTGCATGGTTCATGCCGAAAGCCATCACAGCACCGATCAGATCAGGGCAAATATCAACGTGATCGTTGGCGGCGGGCTGAATGAGCCGCGCGATGCCATCCTGACGACGGTTTTGGGGCTGCTCAGCCATCCGCAACAACTTGATCAGCTGCGCGCTGATCCGAAACTGTTTTTGGCGGCCTTTGAAGAAGCCATTCGCTGGGTGTCGCCTATCGGAATGTATCCGCGCCGCGTGGCGCAGGACACAGTGCTTGGTGACGCGAAACTTTCGGAAGGCACGCAAATCGGGATTTGCGTCGGCGCGGCGAACCGAGATCCGGCAAGGTTTTCCAACCCGAACAGCTTTGACATCAATCGCAAACGCCAAAAGCACCTGGCCTTCGGGGCAGGTCCGCATTTTTGCGCAGGCACCGCCATTGCGCGCAAAATGGTTGGCGAAATTGCCGTGCCGATGTTGTTTAGCAGGCTGAAGAACCTGCGCCTGCATCCCGATAAACCGGTGCGGGAACGCGGCTGGGTTTTTCGCGGACCTGTGGCGTTGCCCTTGCAGTGGGATGTGTGACCAAAGGCGGCGTCCGACGCGCGCTTCGCGCCCGGCACCGCTGTGAAAATCGTGTGATTGCTTGCACTTTCGGGTAGGTTCGTTACGCTTTGAGCCTCGAAAGGGAGGTTCATGCACTTTGACGAGATGGCCAACGCGGCCAGGATACGCGCCCCTTACGCGGGATATGAGCAATGGTT
>JBCCUH010000041.1:0-10574 GCA_039197405.1 Pseudomonadota bacterium | reverse complement strand
GTCAGCGAACTCAGCCTGATCGCCTTTCCCACGCGCGAGCTGTTTCTGGAAAAGATCGAGGACTTCGATCTCATTATCTTTGACCGCTACAAACGGCGCGGCATCCTGCCTTCGCTCTATCTCGACAATGTTGCCCGCTATGTGCGCGATGGCGGCGCGGTGCTGATCGCCGCTGGCCCTGACTTTGCCAGCGCTGACAGTATCTACCGCTCGCCACTTGCGCAGATCGTACCCGCCCAGCCCAGCGCCCGCGTGATCGAGGATGCCTATCGCCCCACGATCAGCGATCTGGGCGCACGTCATCCGGTAACGGCAGGGCTTGGCGACGCAGAGACCTGGGGTCGCTGGCTGCGGCAGATCGAGGTTGAGCCGCAAATGGGCGATATCCTGATGACCGGGGTAGACGAACGCCCGTTGCTGATCCTGAACCGTGTCGAGCAGGGACGCGTGGCGCTGCTCGCCTCTGATCACGCCTGGCTCTGGAGCCGGGGGTACGAAGGCGGCGGGCCGCAGCTTGAACTGCTGCGCCGCCTTGCGCATTGGATGATGGGCGAGCCGGAACTGGAAGAAGACGCGCTGTTGGCCGAGGCCTCGGGTCAAAGCATGCGCATCATTCGCCGCACGCTGGACGACACGGCTGGCCCCGTCACCGTTGAAACGCCCTCGGGCGATACCGTCACCCTGCCGTTGCAAGAAACAGAGCCAGGCCGGTTTGAGGCGCAATATACCGGCCCCGAGATTGGCCTTTACCGGTTGATAGACGGCGACATGGAAAGCGTCATCGGCCTTGGCCCTGCCGCACCGCGCGAATTTGAACAAACCATCGCCACGGGCACACTACTGGAAGATCGCATTGACGCGACCCGCGGCGGCATCTGGCGGCTGCAGGATGGCATGCCATCTATCCGTGCTGTGCGTGAAGGCCGCCCCGCCGCCGGGCGCGGCTGGCTCGGCATCACCCCGCAGGGCGCTTATGAAACGCTGAACGTGCGGCAAATGCCGCTGTTGCCGGGCTGGCTGGTGTTGCTGCTGTCCGGGGTGCTCATTCTGGCCGCATGGCTGCGCGAAGGCAGACGCGACAGCCCGCCTTCACCGCAACAACGCACGTAGCCTTGCGGCTACAGCACGCGAGGCTACCCGGAAGCGTTTTCAGGCGACAATTCAGCGCGAGAGCGCGACCTCATGCATCTCGCTTTTCCAGCCATCCAGCGAACAGCGCACCCGGATGAACACTTTGCGTGTCCCATCGGGCAGCATCACGTTGGTCAGTGACCGCGTGAAAGGCTGCTCATCGACATGCGGATGATGCAGCTTGCGATAGCCCAGAACCGTGCCATCCTCGGCCACAACCTCCCAGCCATCGGCAAAGTGGTCCCAGCCGGTGTCGTCATGTTCGATCGTCACAGCGAAATCCCAGCCCATGCCGGTCGCATGGGCTTTGACGTCAACGATGGTCGGCTCGCTGGCCAGAAGCGGTGCGGACAGGCTGGCCAGAACGGCGGATATCAAAGCGATGTGTTTCATGTCTTTCTACTTAGGGTGCCGGGGCCGCGATTGGCAATCACAAGGGTGTCACCCCTCGTGAGCGTCGCGGATCAGCAACACTGAGCGGGAATGCGAGGCAAACTCGCGGCGCCAGACCACCAGACAGGTCAGCACTGTGGCACCCGCCAAGGCAATGGGCCCGACCAGCCAGGCCGCGCTTGCCAGCCCGAAATAGACCGACCGCAGCCCCCGGTTGAACCCGCGCGATGCGGTGATGTTGATCTCTGCCGCTTGCATGGCCCGCGTCTGGCAGAGCGCGTCCTCCGGGTCATTGGGCACCGCCGACATGATCACCGCACAATAGCCGAACAGCCGGTTGGACCAGACGAATTTGAGAAAGGCGTTGGTGACGAAAAACAGGATCAGCATCAGCTTGGCTTCCCAGACGATCACCGGAACGCTCACCTGCGCCAGATCGCCCGCCACCGACATCAGCGTATCGGTATTGCCAATCAGCGCCAGTACGCCGCCGATGGATATCATGCTGGCCGAGGCGAAGAACGCCACACCCTGCCTGAGGTTGCCAAGGATGGTCGCATCGAAAATCCGCGGCTCGCGCGTGATCATCCGCTGCATCCATTCGCGCCGGTAATCAGCCATCAGAACCGAAACCGAAGGCGCCTTGGCCGACGGGTTCTCGATACGCCAGCCGATCACCAGCCACGCGGCAAACAGCAAAGCCAAAGCGCCCAGATCCATCTGTGAAAACAGCGATATACGGTCGATCCAATCCATATCTTCCCATAGCCGGGTTGCTTCTGGCTTGCCAATTCCAAAAATTGGTTATATTTTCTTACCAATCTTGAAGGAGTCGTTTCATGGACATGCCAGCGCCAAACCCCGCCCTCCTCGCGCGCAAGGACGATCTGATCGCGCGTCTGTCCGATGTGCTGCCTCCGGATGCCATCATTCATGACGCCGAAGAAACGCTGGCTTATGAATGCGATGCGCTTACCGCCTACAAATGTCCGCCCATGCTGGCCGTGCTGCCGCGCAGCACGCAAGACGTCGCGGATGTGCTGAAAATCTGCCATGCGATGGACGTCCCCGTGGTTCCACGCGGCGCCGGAACCTCGCTGGCTGGCGGCGCTTTGCCCACCGCGGATTGCGTGATCCTGGGTGTGGCGCGCATGAACGAGGTGCTGGAGGCGGATTACGACAACCGGGTAATCCGCGTGCAGACCGGACGCACCAATCTCAGCGTCTCCGGCGCAGTCGAGGACGACGGGTTCTTTTATGCTCCCGACCCCTCCAGCCAGCTGGCCTGCGCGATTGCAGGCAATATCGCGATGAATTCCGGCGGGGCGCATTGTCTGAAATATGGCGTGACGACGAACAACCTGCTGGGTGTGACTCTGGTTACGATGCAAGGCGAGATCGTCGAGATCGGCGGCGCGCATCTGGATGCGGCAGGACTTGACCTGCTGGGCGTCATCTGCGGCTCCGAAGGCCAGCTTGGCATCGTGACGGAAGCCACCCTGCGCATTCTGCACAAACCCGAAGGCGCGCGCCCCGTTCTGATGGGTTTTGACAGCAACGAAGTGGCAGGCGCCTGCGTGTCGGACATCATCAAGGCGGGCGTTCTGCCCGTCGCCATCGAATTCATGGACCGCCCTTGCATCGAGGCTTGCGAGAATTTCGCCAAAGCCGGCTACCCCATGTGCGAGGCGCTGCTGATCGTCGAGGTGGAAGGCTCTGACGCGGAGATTGACGCGCAACTGGCGCTGATCATGGAGATCGCGCGCAAACATGATCCCGTTGAACTGCGCGAAGCGAAAGACGGCGACGAGGCCGCGCGCATCTGGCTGGGCCGCAAAAGCGCTTTCGGCGCGATGGGGCAGATCAACGATTACATGTGCCTGGATGGCACCATCCCGGTGACCGAACTGCCGTATGTTCTGAAACGCATCGGCGAGATGTCCGAAGACTACGGTCTGAAAGTCGCCAATGTGTTTCACGCGGGCGATGGCAATATGCATCCGCTCATTCTGTTTGACGCCAACAAGCCCGGTGATCTGGAGCTTTGCGAAGCCTTCGGCGCGGATATCCTGAAGCTTTGTGTCGAGGTCGGCGGCTGCCTGACCGGCGAGCATGGCGTGGGCATCGAAAAGCGTGATCTGATGCATGATCAATATGCGGCCCAGGATCTGGAGGCGCAGATGGCCGTGAAGGATGTGTTCGATCCCAAATGGCTCTTGAACCCGGCGAAAGTGTTTCCGTTGGATGCGTCTGAAGCGCGCCGATCCATGGCCATTGCGGCTGAATAGATGTCTTGGGGCGCTGCCCCAAACCCCAGTTTTGACTTGGGGCTCTGCCCCAAACCCCGGAGTTTACTGGCAAGATGAAGATGAGACCTTCCAGCGAGGCCGAGCTGGCCGAGATGATGGCCGCAGCCAATGCGCCTTGGCACATTACAGGCGGCGGCACGCGCGGCATTGGTGGTGATGGGGCCGCTTTGGAAACCGGCGGTCTGCGCGGGATCGGCCTTTATGAACCCGGCGCGTTGACGCTGGTGGCGCAGGCGGGCACGCCGGTGGCAGAGATTGAAGCGGCGCTGGCGGCTCAGAACCAAAGGCTGGCGTTTGAGCCAACGGATCTGCGCGATGCTTTGGGAACGAGCGGCGTCAGCACTATCGGCGGCGTTGTGGCCACGGGCGCCTCCGGGCCGCGCCGGATCGCCGTAGGTGCGGCGCGTGACTTCATGCTGGGTGTGCGGTTCGTGGATGGCGCAGGCACTATCGTGAAGAACGGTGGCCGCGTGATGAAGAATGTCACGGGCTATGATCTGGTCAAGCTGATGACCGGGGCGCATGGCACGTTGGGGGTCTTGACCGAAGTGTCGCTGAAAGTGCTGCCCGATGTGGAGATGCAAGCGAGTTTGAGGCTGTCTGGCCTCGCACCTGATCAAAGCGTCGCGGCCATGTCAGCGGCGCTGGGATCCCCTTTCGAAGTCACCGGCGCCGGGCGCACTGCGGCAGGTGATACGCTGCTGCGACTGGAAGGGTTTGAGGCGTCTGTGAGATATCGCGCAGGCGCGTTGAGCAAGAAACTGGCAGGCTTTGGCGACGTCACTCTGGACGACACCGCCGGGCAGGACTGGACCGATCTGCGCGATGCGCGGGCCTTTGCCGGTGGCTCGGGAGATCTGTGGCGCCTCTCGGTGACCCCAAGCGATGCACCGGCAGTGATCGCCGCGGTTGACCCTGAAACTTACACGCTCGACTGGGGCGGCGGGCTGATCTGGGCGGAGGTCCCCGCGGGGACAGACCTGCGCGCCAGGCTGTCGGTGCCGGGACATGCAACGCTGATGCGGGCCAGCGTCGAGACTTATGGCAGGCTGGGCCGGTTCCACCCGGAACTCGATGTGCTCGCCCGGATCAGCCGCGAACTGCGCGCGCGGTTTGATCCCAAGGGCATCCTCAATCCCGGGCTGATGGAGGCCGCGCCATGAAGACTGAATTCACCGACGCGCAGCTGACCGACCCGGCGATCCAGCGTTCCAACAAGATCCTGCGCACATGTGTGCATTGCGGGTTTTGCACCGCGACCTGCCCCACCTATCAGGTGCTGGGCGATGAGCTCGACAGTCCGCGCGGCCGCATTTACCTGATCAAGGAGATGCTGGAAACCGGGCGCAAACCCGATGCGCAGACCGTCAAGCATATCGACCGCTGCCTCAGTTGCCTTGCCTGCATGAGCACCTGCCCCAGCGGCGTGCATTACATGCATCTAGTGGATCATGCGCGCGAGTATATCGAGCAGCACTATGATCGACCGCTGACCGACCGCGCCCTGCGCTGGGTGCTGGCGCGCATCCTGCCCTATCCGATGCGGTTTCGCGTGGCCCTGCTGGGTGCGAAAATGGCGCGGCCTTTCGCGCGCCTCATCCCGGACAAACGCCTGCGCGCGATGATCGCGATGGCGCCGCGTCAGGTTCCGCCGGTCAGCCGCAATGACGATCCGCAAAGTTTTGCGCCTGAAGTGCAGCGCAAGAAGCGGGTCGCCCTGATGACCGGTTGCGCCCAGCGCGCGCTTGATACGGATATCAACGATGCCACCATCCGGCTGCTGACACGGTTGGGGTGCGAAGTTGTCGTGGCCAAGGGGCAAGGATGCTGCGGCGCGCTGACCCATCACATGGGCAAAACCAATGAAAGCCACGCCACCGCGCTGAAGAACATCAACGCCTGGACCGCAGAAATGGACGCAGGCGGGCTGGACGCGATTGTCATCAACACCTCGGGCTGCGGCACGACCGTGAAAGACTACGGCCATATGTTCGAGGGCACGGAGCACGCGAGCGATGCCGCGCGCGTGGCGGCGATTGCCAAAGATGTGAGCGAGGTCCTGAAAGAGCTGGACCTGCCATCCGGCGTGGCGCCGGACATGACGGTTGCCTATCACGCAGCCTGTTCGCTGCAGCATGGGCAGCAGATCAAATCGGCGCCGAAGGATCTGTTGAAAAAAGCCGGGTTCACCGTGGTTGAGCCGAAAGACAGCCATCTGTGCTGCGGATCGGCGGGGACGTACAATTTGATGCAACCCGAGATTTCTGCCGAGCTGAAAGACCGAAAGGTCAGCACGCTCATGGCAAAGAACCCCGACGTGATTGCCGCTGGCAACATTGGCTGCATGATGCAGATCGGATCAGCCGCGGAGGTGCCGGTGGTGCATACTGTCGAGCTTTTGGATTGGGTCACAGGCGGTCCGCGCCCGGCCAAATTCGACCGCCCGCCGGGTGCAGCGGCGCAAACCGCGCCTGAGATACCGATCCTGCGATAAATCACACCGTTAACATTTCCTTTGCCACATTCTTGCCGCATCATTCCTGTAAGCGGGCCAGATTATTGGCAGGCGGTGGTATGATGCGCATTTTCGCAGCAGTTGTTCTTTTTGGTCTTCTTTCGGCTCCGGTGCACGCGCAAGGCACGGGGCTCAAACGGCTGAACACGGGCGATGACACACGCGGCTGGGAAGGCGTCGGGCGGCTGGATGTGGCAGGCAAAGGGTTTTGCACCGGCGCGCTGATCGCGCCTGATCTGGTGCTGACCGCAGCCCATTGCCTGTTTGATCGGGCGACCGGCAAAAGGGTGGATCACGAAACCATCGAATTTCGCGCTGGCTGGCGCGATGGGCGCGCCTCGGCTTACCGAGATATACGCCGGGCAGTGGTGCATCCTGACTACGACTATGATGGCAGTACCACGACTGAACGTGTGCGCAATGATCTGGCGCTTCTGGAGCTGAGCCGGCCCATCCGCACCACTGAGGTAACGCCATTCGAGACCTCCGAACGCCCCAGGACCGGCGATGAGATCGGGGTCGTGTCCTATGCGCTGGATCGCGCCGAAGCGCCGTCCCTGCAGGAGATCTGCCATGTCATGGCGCGTCAGCAAGGGGTGCTGGTGATGTCCTGCGATGTGAACTTCGGCTCGTCCGGCGCGCCGATTTTCCGGGTCGACAAATACGGAACGCCCAAGATCGTCTCGGTGGTCTCTGCCAAGGCGGAAGCTCAGGGGGTGCCGGTGTCGCTGGGCACCGCGCTGGCCAGCCCGCTGGCAAGGTTGCGGGCGGAACTCGCGGCAGGCAGCAACCGGTTTCAGGCACCGCAGAATGTCAGCACGCAGGGCGTCGTGGCCACCAGGCGCGGCAACATCGGCGCGAAATTCATCAGGCCGGATTGAGCTTTGCCATCAGCTTTGAGAACCCTCTGAAACGCACGCGCCCGGCGCGTGTGGCGTCGGTGATTTCGTAGCGCGGGAAAGCCTCCAGAAATTTGCCCACGGCAATCCGCCCTTCCATGCGGGCGAGCGTCAGGCCAACGCAGGTATGCGCGCCGCCGGCAAAGGCGAGGTGCTTGTTGGGGCGGCGGTCCAGTCGCAGCTTGCCGGGTTCAGCGAACTGATCCGGGTCGCGGTTGGCCGCACCGATGCAGAGGTGAATGTCTGTCCCCGCGGGGACGGTGTGCCCGTGCAGGATGAAATCCGTGGTGGTCAGCCGGTTGCCGAATTGATTGGGGCTTTCCATGCGGAGAAATTCATCGACAGCCGTTGGCAGCAGATCGGGAGTGGCGATGAGCTGTGCTTTCGCATCCCGGTCCTGATCCAGCAGCCAAAGCGCTGATCCGATGAGGTTCGTCGTTGTTTCATGTCCGGCGTTCAGAATGAAGATGCAGTTCTGGTAAAGCTCTTCGAGCGATAGCTGCCCGTCTTCGCTTTGCATCAGGCGGGTCAGCACATCAGTTTCAGGATCGCCGGGGTGCTTGGCGCGGTCCGCGACCAGCCCTTCGAGATAGGCCACAAAGTCTGTGACCGCCTTATGCCCGCGCGCTTCCTGATCTGGGGTCAGCTGCGGTTCCAAAGCGCCGAGGATGGCGAGCGACCAGGCTTGCAGCGGGCCGCGTTCACCGCGGGGGATGTTGAAGAGGTTGCCGATGACTTCCACCGGGATCGCGCCTGCGAAGCTGTGGATCAGATCAACCTCATCCTGCGACTGCATCTGCCAGGTCAGCCTGTCCACCAGGGCGATCAACCCCGGCTCCATCGAGCCCAGCGCGCGAGGCGTCATAGCACCCACCATGATCTTGCGCACGCGGGTGTGCAGCGGCGGATCGTTGAAAACCAGCGAGGTGGTGTGATGACGGTAAAGCGGCGTGCCTTCCCCGTATTTGGGGCCGAACACCGCTTTCTTATCCGAAATGAACGTGCCCGTATCGCGGTAGATGCGGTCAAGGTCCGCGTAGCGCGCGACGATCACGGACCCATCAGGCTGGGGCGTCACGCCATTCGCGCGCAACTGCGCGTAAAGAGGATAGGGATCGTCGTGAAAGCCCGCAGGGAGATCTGTGAGCTTAACCATTTCTTAAGCTTTCTTCGACCCGATCTGAGCGATCCCCAGAACATCGAGCACTTTGGCTTCGATATCTTCCTGATTAAGACCGGCAACCGCATACATATCGCGCGGAGAGGCCTGGTCGATGAAGATGTCGGGCAGCACCATGGAGCGATACCTGAGGCCTGTGTCGAAGACGCCCTCTTCCGCTAGAAGCTGGGCAACGTGGCTGCCAAAGCCGCCAATCGCGCCTTCCTCGATGGTGATGAGCGCTTCATGGTCAGCGGCGAGTTTAAGAATCAACTCGCGGTCGAGCGGCTTGGCAAACCGCGCATCCGCGATGCTGGGGGTGATGCCCTTGGCGGCAAGCGCGTCGCAGGCGTCCTCTACCTCTTTCAGGCGGGTGCCGAAGGAAAGAATGGCGACGCCTTTGCCCTCGCGGATCATGCGACCTTTGCCGATAGGCAGGATTTCCCCACGCTCGGGCATTTCGATACCGACGCCTTCGCCGCGCGGGAAACGGAAGGCGATGGGGCCTTCGTCATGGGCGGCAGCAGTGGCGACCATATGCACCAGTTCTGCCTCATCGGCGGCAGCCATGACGGTGAAGCCGGGCAGGTTGGCAAGATAGGCCACATCAAAGGCGCCCGCATGGGTCGCACCATCTGCACCGACGAGACCCGCGCGGTCAATGGCGAAGCGGACCGGCAGCCGCTGAATGGCCACGTCATGCACGACCTGATCATATCCACGCTGCAGGAAGGTGGAATACATCGCGCAGAAGGGCTTCATTCCGCCCGCGGCAAGCGCGGCGGAAAAGGTGACGCCATGCTGCTCGGCAATGGCCACGTCGAAACAACGGCTGGGATAGCGCTGCGCGAACATATTGAGGCCGGTGCCATCAGGCATCGCGGCGGTGACAGCGCAGATGCGACTGTCCTCGGCGGCCTCTTTCAGCAGGCTTTCGGCGAAGACCTTGGTGTAGCTGGGCGCGTTGGAAGGGGCTTTTGCCTGCTCGCCTGTGACGACGTTGAATTTGGCGGTGGCGTGGCCCTTGTCGCGCGCGGCTTCGGCGGGGGCGTAGCCTTTGCCCTTTTTGGTCAGCACATGGATCAGGATCGGGCCTGTGGCGCGTTGATGCACGGTGCGCAACACGGGCAGCAGTTGATCCATGTCATGCCCGTCAATGGGGCCAACGTAGGAAAAGCCCAGTTGTTCAAAAAGGGTGCCGCCAACGGCCATGCCTTTCAGCATATCCTTGGCGCGTTTGGCCCCTTCGCGGAAAGGTTCGGGCAGCAGGCTGACCGCGCCTTTGGCGGCTGTCTTGAGATCCTGAAACGGCTCTTCGGCGTAAAGCCTGCTGAGATAGGAAGAGAGCGCGCCGACAGGGGGCGCGATGCTCATCTCGTTGTCATTGAGTATGACAAACATGCGTTTCTTGAGGTGGCCTGCGTTGTTCATCGCTTCAAAGGCCATGCCCGCGCTGATCGAGCCATCGCCGATCACCGCAACCGCATCGCCCAGGCCGCCTTCGCATTGCCCGCCCAGATCGCGCGCGGTGGCAAAGCCCAGCGCCGCGCTGATCGAGGTTGAGCTATGCGCGGCGCCGAAGGGGTCATAGACGCTTTCGGAGCGTTTGGTGAACCCGCTCAGCCCGTCTTTCATCCGCAAGGTGCGGATGCGGTCGCGGCGTTCGGTCAGGATTTTATGGGGGTAGCACTGGTGGCCCACGTCCCAGATGATCTTGTCGCGCGGTGTATCGAAGATGGCGTGCAGCGCGACGGTCAGTTCCACGACGCCCAGCCCTGCGCCCAGATGGCCGCCCGTGACTGACACGGCGCTGATCGTCTCGGCGCGCAGCTCCTGCGCCAGCCGCGCAAGATCAGCATCGGAAAGCTGTTTCAGATCGCTGGGACGCTGCACCTTGTCGAGCAAGGGGGTGTTGGGGCGGTCGGACATGTCAAATGCCCTCCTTCGTCTGGCTGTCAGGACTGGCGTGTGATTACAAAGCTGGCCACTTCACGCAGGAGCGCCGCGTCCTCTTTATAAGGACTTAGCGCATCGCAGGCCGATTCCACCAGAGCCGCGGCGCGGCGCTTTGCCTCGTCCATGCCGAGAAGCGATACGAATGTCGCCTTGCCTGCGCCTGCATCTTTCTGGGTGGCTTTGCCAAGGGTGGCCGCGTCGGATTCGATGTC
>JBCCUH010000040.1:0-10685 GCA_039197405.1 Pseudomonadota bacterium | reverse complement strand
CCAAGGCGGGTCTTGAGCGTAACAGGAACTCCCGACGCCGCCACCACCGCATCAATTAGTGTCAGGGCGTGATCGAGATCTTTCATCAGCGCCGAGCCCGAATAACCGTTCGTGACCTTTTTCGCCGGGCAGCCCATGTTGATATCAATCAGCTGCGCGCCATTGGCAACGGCCATACGCGCCGCCTCCCCCATCCAGTAGGCATCGCGCCCGGCAAGCTGCACCGAGGTACGCGCCGCGCCAAAGCCCAGCTCGGCCCGTTCACGCACGCCCGGCTTGGCCTGTACCATTTCCTGACTGGCCACCATCTCACTGACCACGAGCCCACTGCCGAAAGAGGTAACCAGATCGCGAAACGGCAGATCGGTGATACCTGCCAGTGGTGCAAGCACGACCGGCGGCATGATCTCGATAGCGCCAAGGGTGATTTTGGATGTCATGGGCTGTTCTTAATCGCCACCCTCGGCTTTCTCAATGATTCAACGTCTAAAATTCAGGCAGATTTACAGTATCGCCTAAAAAATAGGCACAACAAACCGCATTGCCGGATCGCCCCCTGCCGGATAAGCCTCGCGTATGACGCATCTGCATTCGGATATGCGCTTTGCCGCAATCATCGTGGCCGCCGGGCGTGGCACCCGCGCCGGCCGTCCCGGTCCCAAGCAATGGGAACCATTGGCAGGCAAACGCGTCGTCGATTGGACGATAGCGCGGTTTCAGACCATCGCGGCGATTGAGCGGATCATCCTCGTCATCCACCCTAATGATGCGAACCAAACCACAAACATGCCCGGCGTTGAGATCACCTTTGGGGGCGCGACACGCGCCGCATCGGTGAAAAACGGGCTGGATGCGCTGGCCGGAACGGACTTCACCCATGTGCTGATCCATGACGCTGCGCGCTGCACGGTGCCGCGACAGGTTATTGCAGATGTGATGCATGCGCTTGGCGCGGCGCAGGCGGCGGCCCCTGCCCTTGCCGTGTCTGACGCGCTGTGGATTGGCTCCGATGGTCGCGTCACCGGCGTTCAGGACCGAACCGGGCTCTACCGGGCGCAGACACCGCAAGGATTTGACTTAGCTGCCGTAAAAGCCGCCTATCTTCAGTCAAGGGGATCAGAAGCGGATGATGTTGCTGTTGCCCGCGCCGCCGGTCTTGACGTGACGATCACGCAAGGACATGAAAACAACCTCAAAATCACCATGCCCGATGATTTCACGCGGGCGCAGACGATACTGGAGACCGGCATGGATATTCGCCTTGGCAACGGCTTTGACGTGCACGCGTTTGAACCGGGCGATCATGTCATCCTGTGTGGGATCAACGTGCCGCATGACAAATCGCTCAAAGGGCATTCGGACGCGGATGTGGGTATGCACGCAGTTACGGACGCGATCTATGGCGCATTGGCGGATGGCGATATCGGCCAGCATTTCCCGCCCAGCGATCCTGAGTGGAAAGGCGCAGCTTCCGAGATTTTTCTCAAACACGCCTGCGCGCTGGCCCGCAGCCGGGGCTTTGACATCAGCAACGTCGATTGCACGCTGATCTGCGAGCGCCCCAAAATTGGCCCGCACGCGCAGGATATGAAAACCAAGATGGCCGAGCTGATGCAACTGGACCCAAGCAGAGTCTCGGTCAAAGCAACCACCAGCGAACAGCTCGGCTTTACGGGCCGTGAAGAAGGGATTGCCGCCATGGCCACCGCCACTTTGGTTGCATCATCATGAGCGCCGCCAAGATCATCGGCACCGTCTGCTATGTCGGCTACCTCAAACCCGCCCCCGGCACTTGGGGATCGCTTGCCGCCTTGCCGCTGGCCTATGCCATCGCGCAAGTCGGAACGCCGTGGCTTTTGCTTGCCGCCATCCCCTTGCTTTACGCAGGTGGTGTCTGGGCCACCGCAGAGATGACAAAAGGCAGCGACAATCACGATCCCTCGGAAATTGTCGTGGATGAGGTTGTCGGCCAGTGGATCGCCCTTCTTCCGGTCGTCTTTGGTGCGCAGATGATGGGCGCGAACCTTCTGGCGCTCTGGCCGGGATGGATTGCGGCTTTTGTGCTATTTCGTCTTTTCGATATCACCAAACCCGGCCCCATCGGCGCAGCTGATCGACGCGGCGACGCCACAGGCGTCATGCTGGATGATGTGATTGCCGGTATTTTCGCAGCAGTCGGCGTTGTCCTGCTGGCCGCGCTTTTTCATCTGGTGATCATGTGAGGATCACAGAGCGCATCCTTGCCGCAGCTGTTCCCGCCGGCATTGTCATCAGCACCGCTGAAAGCTGCACAGGCGGCATGCTGGCGGCGGCGCTGACGGATGAGCTGGGAAGTTCGGCGATGTTCGACCGGGGCTTTGTGACCTATACCAATGCCGCCAAGACTGAGCTGCTGGGCGTGTCGCCGGCCACGCTGGAGCGGGTTGGTGCCGTGTCCGAAGAGGTCGCCCGCGACATGGCAACTGGCGCGCTTGAGCGCTCCGATGCCACACTCGCGCTCTCCATCACCGGCATCGCGGGACCCGGCGGGTCAGAGCACAAGCCCGAAGGCCGCGTGTGTTTTGCGCTGGCAACACCCGCCGGAGTAACAGCCCGGACCGTCGAGTTTGGCGCCCTTGGCCGGGCTAACGTACGCCTGGCGTCGCGCGATCACGCCCTGAGCATGATCCTCGATCAGATTTCGCGCGCGGCCTAGATTTCAGGCAACTCGCCGCCGCAGTGCCTATTTTTTTGTCAGATCCGACTTTGCGAGCCCCTTGAAGGGCGCAGAAACCGCCACTTCGCTTTTTCAGACGGATCGATAGCGCTCTAGATCTGCGCGACGATTTCATTTTCAAAAGGAGGATCGGCATGAACGGAGCCGATACAGCATGGATCATCGTGGCCACAGCCCTGGTTCTTTTCATGACGCTGCCGGGGCTTGCGCTTTTCTACGGCGGGCTGGTGCGCGCGCGCAACGTACTCAGCGTCTTCATGCATTGCTACGCGATTGCCTGTCTGATGAGCGTTCTGTGGCTCGCGTTCGGCTATTCCATCGCTTTTGGCGAGGGCACGGCGGTCTGGGGCGGTTTGGGAAAATCCTTCCTGACCGGAGTTGATGCCAGCAGCCTCAGCGGCACTTTGCCCGAGATTCTGTTCTTCGCGTTTCAGATGACCTTCGCGATCATCACCCCCGCACTGATCGTCGGCGCCTATGTCGAACGAGTGACCTTCGGCTTTGTCCTGCTGTTCTCGGCGCTTTGGATGCTGCTGTGCTATGCGCCAGTGGTGCATTGGATCTGGGGCGGCGGCTTTTTGTCCGATGGCGGTATCTTTGGGGCGACCGGCGTGCGCGATTTCGCAGGTGGTATCGTGGTGCATGAAACCGCAGGTCTGGCCGCACTGATCATCGCTGTCTTTCTGGGCCCCCGCAAAAACCAGACGACACCGCCGCACAATCCCGGGTTGGTGATGATCGGCGCCGCAATGCTCTGGGTCGGATGGTTCGGCTTCAACGGCGGCTCGCAGCTAGCCGCGGACGGGGGCGCGGCCATGGCGCTGACTGTCACACATATCTCCGCGGCGACCGCATCGCTGACATGGGCGCTGTGGGAGCGGATCAAATTCGGAAAATCCTCGCTGGTCGGTCTGGTCACCGGCACGATTGCAGGCCTGGCCTCGATCACCCCGGCATCCGGCTTCGTCGGCCCGATCGAAGCCCTGGCGATCGGCGCAGTGGCTGGCATCCTGTGTCAGGAAGCGGTGGTGTTCATCCGCAACAGGCTGAAAATCGACGACACTCTCGATGTTTTCGCCGTCCATGGTGTCGGCGGTATTTTCGGCACGCTGATGATTGCCGCATTCGGTGCCGGATCCTGGGCCGCTCAATTGGGCAGTCTGGTAATCGTCGGTCTTTACACGGTCCTGGGAACCATCGCCTTGATCGTGATCTGCCGCGCATTGGTCGGATTGCGCGTTGATATCGAGACCGAAACAAACGGGCTCGATCTCACCGTCCACGGTGAACGTGCCTATGACATGACCTCCTGAACGATCCTGCGGCAAAACCATACCCAAAGGCCCCTCTCGCAGGGGCCTTTTCTGTCGGATCGCGCTAACCTGTGTCGCCTGGTGCCCACATCGCCACACGCCGATCCATGATGCTTCGCCATAGCGGCGGGAACAGCGCTATCACCGCCATCATCGGCAGGCTGTAAGGCAGCGTCGGCATCGTCTCCGGATCCAATTGCAGCGCAGGATAGACGCGCGCGGGGTGCGTATGATGGTCGGAATGACGCGGCGCGTTAAGCATCAAAGCACCAGAGAAGCGATGCGGCGTGTTCCAGCTATGCTCAGGGCCTACAGGCTCGGGCTTGCCGTTCTCCTGCATCCTGCGCCGCAGCCCATAATGCTGCACATAATCGCTCAGAAAAATCTGCAGCTGCGCATATCCGCTGATGGCGATCCAGATCAGCACTCCGCCTGGCCCCGCGATGGCAAAAGCAAGCCCCAGAACAGCCGCCGCACCGCCAATATAGATGACATAAGGATGCAGGCCTTGCGCATGAGCGTTGCGGCGCTTGCTTTCCGCCCTCGCCCCCGCCTTGAACGATCCGAGCCAGGCGCGTCCGAAAAACCGCCAGAATCCCCGCCCCAAAGGCGCTGAGACCGGGTCATCCGCCGTGCCCACATGCACATGATGCACCAGCGGATGGCTGGAAGCATGGTGGCCCATGAGAATCGAGATGTAGACCAGCTTGCCAAGCTGCCGCAGCCTGCGCCCGCTTCGGTGAATAAGCTCATGCGCGTTCGGATGTCCCACCTGCCCTGCAAAAAGTGAAACGGCCAGAAACAGCGCCATTTTCTCCGGCAAGGGCGCATCGGACAGCGCCAAGCTTCGCACCGCCAGCCCCAGCACCACAAGATGTGCCAGCGCCAAAGCAACAGACAAGGGATCAGCCGCCGGAAACTCGGCATCAGCCGGGGCATTGGCCAGCAAAACCGGCGTCAACCGATCAACACCATAGGCAAATACGGTGACATAGATCAGCGCGCCCCAGACCCAGATACCACCAAGGACGGCCCCCAGACAGAGGCCTGCGACCAAAACCAGTGTTGCACAGATAAACCGGATCATCCGCGAACCCTATCAGGCCCAGACCGCATGACCAGCCTGTTCCCAACTTCCTTTTGCCGCAAATACCTCGGGGGAATTGGCCGCAGGCCAAGGGGGCAGCGCCCCAGACCGCCTGGCGGTCCCGCCAGGCTCAAACAAGCGCGCAACGTGCACAGTGTAATCCGCTCACGAATAAAGCGCTGCGGCGCGATCCTCAACCGCCCGAACAATGCGCTGCATGGCCTCGTTGAACACCACACCGATGATGCTTTGCAAAATCGCGTTCTTGAACTCGAAATCCACGAAAAATCGCACCGTGCAGCCCTGCTCCGTCTCTTCAAACTGCCAATTGGACTTCATGAACTTGAACGGGCCGTCCAGATATTCAGTATCGATTCTCAGATCATCGGAAAACAGGACCACCCGGCTGCCAAATCTTTCGCGGAACACTTTGAAACTGATCACCAGCTCGGCCAGCATTTCCTCGCCGTGGTCCAGATCCCTGCGCGAGCGGATGCGCGCGGCGGCGCACCAGGGCAGGAATTGCGGGTATGAGGCAACGTCAGCCACCAGCTCATACATTTGCTGCGCAGAATAAGGCAGCTGTCGTGTTTCGGAATGGGTTGGCATGCGTGCTCGAATTATCGTACCTGAAGTGGACCCCATGTCGTCCGGCATGAACAAAAAATCAAGAGGGCCCGTTTCGTGGAGCGACCATATGTCATTGATGAGATGATCTCGGCCAAGTCAATTGCCGCCAAGATCGAAGAGCTTTGCCGAGACATCCAGTCGGAGTTTGACGGCACCAACAAGCTTGTGGTTGTAGGGCTGCTGCGTGGCTCTTTCGTCTTTATCGCCGATCTCGTACGCGAACTGGACCTGCCGGTCGAGGTCGATTTTCTCGAAGCCTCCTCTTATGGCGATGCGATGGAAAGCAGCCGGGAAGTGCGTATTCTCAAAGACTTGCGCGGCGCAATTGAAGGGCGCGATGTGCTGCTTGTGGAAGATATTGTCGACACCGGCCATACGCTGAAACATGTCACCCATCTGCTTGAAAGCCGCGAGCCTGCGCGATTGAAGACCATTGCGCTGCTGGACAAGCCCACGCGCCGCGAGGTGGATATCAAGGCCGACTGGACCGGATTCGAAATCCCCGATGAATTCGTGGTCGGCTATGGCATCGATTTCGCCCAGCGGAACCGGAACCTGCCCTACATCGGCAAAGTCCGCTTCGTGGAGACACCTGCGGCGTGATACCGCGTCATTTCTTTCGTATGGCCAAATGGGCGCGCAACCCGCCGTCAGAGGCGCGCGTCAAACTGGTTCTGGCGATCATCGTGATCTGCCTGATCGTTGCGGGTATTGAGTTGCTGTTTGGCTGGCCCGAATGGCTGGCACCGCAGTCTTTGAAGATGTGAATCGATTCAGCTGTCCGCTTTTGCGGCGGTCTGCCTGATACGTTCGATCATCGCGGCCAGCCCGTTTGAGCGTTGCGCCGACAAGTGATCATTCAGGCCCAGACGCGCCAATTCGGCCCTGGCATCGACCTGCGCAATCTCCGAAACCTGCAAGTCATTGTAAAGTTTTCGCAATACGGCAATCAGCCCGTTGACAATCATCGCATCGCTTTCACCATCAAAGCGAAACCGGCCATGTTCGATCACCGGGTGTAGCCAGACCTGACTGGCGCAGCCATCGACCTTGGTGGCAGGCACTTTCAGCGCTTGGTCAAGCGGGGCCATCGCCTTGCCCTGCTCGATCACATGGCGATAGCGATCTTCCCAGTCGTCGAGAAATTCGAAATCTTCCACAAGCTCTTCAAAAGCGGCGTTTGCCATCGGGGGTATCCTGCTGCTGCACCTCATCGCGGGTGTTATCTCCCTCGGCTGGGCACGTCCAGTGGCAGGAGGTGCTTTTCAACCGCCGCGCAATGCGCTACGCCCTTTGCTAGAGACGAGCAGATGACAAGAGATGAGTGATGCGCAACATCCGCCCCCCTGCCCTGACGCACCGTGGAAGAACCGCAAACGCCCGCACGGCACTGGCCCTGTGCAGCCTGTTGGCGCTGACCGGTTGCGGCGGTCTGGCCAATAGCGTTGTCAATCCAATGAACTGGTTTGGCAATTCGCGCAGTCAGGCGGTGGATCCGCGTGCCGCCACCAACCCGCTGATTCCCCCGCCGCGTCTGGGGCGCAGGCCAGTTCTGCCCTATGCAGGTCAGCCGGTGTCGCAGATCACTGATCTGAAAATCGAACGCGTTCCGGGCGGTGCTTTGGTGCGTGTGACAGGTTTGACTGATGTGATCGGCTATTATGACGTGCGGCTGGAAGAGGAAAACGAGGGCCTGCCGGTCAAGGGCGTTTTGAGCTACACGCTGAAAGCTGTGCGGCCTGCCCAGACGGTGGGCGTTGGCGGCGCGGCTGCGCGTCAGGTGACAGCTGCTACTTCGCTAACTGAACAGGAACTTGAGGGCGTACGCCAGATCACCGTCAGGGGTGCAAGCAATCAACGCAGCTCGCGCAGGTAGACAGCCAATCAGCCAGCGGGGATCAGTACGATGTCCTGCCCCTTGGCGGCCAGTGCAATTTCGCCGTTGCAAAGGCGCAAGGCATCATCGCCGAACACCTCACCTCGCCACCCCTTGAGCGCATGCATATCGCGCAACCCTGCCGCAAGCATGTCCAGTTCCTGCGCAGAAGCGATCAACTTCGACGCCACGCCAAACTCCGCCGTCTTTGCCTTCAGAAGCACCCGCAACAGATCCGCCAAGGCCGGGTTGACCTGCAGCTTGTCGCGCGACAAGTTAGCCTTGGGCAGGTCGGCTTCCGGACACTCCAGCCCTTCTGTGACCGCCGCCAGAATTCCATCGGCGATATCGCCCCGGCGCGCCTCACGCAGCAGCAGACGCGATCGGCCAAGCTCTGCACCCGAACGCGGCTTGGTCGAGGCCAGTTCCACCAGCGCATCATCCTTGAAGACACGGTTGCGCGGAATATCGCGGGTTTGTGCATGTTGCTCGCGGAATTTCGCAAGCGCGCGTACAATAGCCAGAAAGCGCGGGCTGGTGTTGCGGGTTTTCACCCGCTTCCACGCATCGTCAGGGCGGGTGAAATATGTCTCCGGATCGCGTAGAATCTGCATCTCTTCGCGCACCCAATGGGCACGGCCTGCATCATTCAGCTTGCGGTCAAGAAACTCGTATATCTGGCGCAGATGCGTGACATCGGCCAGCGCATATTTCTGCTGCGCTTCGCTCAGAGGGCGGCGCGACCAGTCAGTAAAGCGCGAGGATTTATCAAGGCTTTGCTTGGCGATCTTGCGCACCAGCGTTTCATATCCAACCTGTTCCCCAAATCCGCAGACCATCGACGCGACCTGCGTGTCGAACAAAGGCGTCGGGATAACCCCTTCGGAAACCTGGAAAATCTCAATGTCTTGACGGGCTGCGTGGAACACTTTGACCACGTTTTCGTCCTGAAACAGCGCATAGAGCGGCGCAAGCGAGATGCCGTCAGCCAGCGGGTCAACCAGCGTTGCCGTATCATCGGACTTGCCCGGCATGGCAAGCTGCACAAGACACAGTTTGGAGTAATAGGTGCGTTCTCGCAAAAACTCCGTATCGACGGTCACATAGGTGTGTTGGCGGGCTTTTTCGCAAAAGGCGGCCAGGGCCTCGGTGGTCGTGATCAAGTTCATCCAAAGCGTCCGTTCGTTAGTCTGCAGGCATATATACAGAAATGACGCGGATGGGAAACGCAGATCATCAACGCGGGCTCTAACTGCCGCCCTTCGTTGCCAAAAACTGGCGAAGCGTCGCCGGATAAAGCTGATGTTCCTGCACCAAAACGCGCGCCGCCAGTCGCTCAGCTGTGTCATTGCGCAAGATCGGCACACGGGCCTGACCCAGAACCGGACCATCATCAAGATCGGCGGTGACTCCATGAACCGTACAACCCGCGTCCCTGTCGCCGGCATCCAATGCGCGTTGATGGGTGTTCAGCCCCTTGTATTTGGGCAAGAGTGACGGGTGAATATTGAGAATGCGTCCCGCATAGCGTCGGACGAACGCAGCGCTCAGGATGCGCATGAACCCAGCCAGACAGATCACATCGGGGTGCGCCAGATCAAGCTCTGCGATCAGCGCCGCCTCGAACGCATCCCGGTCCTGACCAAACGCCTTGTGATCAACACAGCGCGTTTGCACGCCAAGCGCCTGCGCCTTGGCTAAACCACCGGCGCTAGGCACATTGCTGAGCACCAACACCGGATCGGCAAAGCCCGCCCGCTGCATATCCTGAACCAGCCGCTCCATATTGGAGCCGCCACCGGAGATCAGAATCGCAACGCGGGGCGTGCTCACTTCAGCGCGCCTGAATAGGTGACTTCGCCGCTGCCTGTGACCGTGCCGATGGCCACGGGGGTCTCGCCTGCTGCCGCCAGCATCGCGGCCAGCGACTGCGCACGATCCGGCGCAACCACCAGCACCATGCCGATGCCGCAATTGAAGGTCTTGAGCATTTCTGTGGCAGTCATGCCGCCGGTTTCGGCCATCCAGCGGAACACAGGCGGCAAAGTCCAGGCATCAAGATTGATCGCCACACCGCAGCCATCCGGCAAGACCCGCGGAATGTTCTCCGTCAGACCACCACCGGTGATATGCGCCAGCCCGCGCACGCCGCCTGCGCGGATCGCCTCCAGCGCCGGTTTGACATATAGACGGGTCGGCGTCAGCAAGGCATCCCCCAGCGTTCCGTCCCCGAACGGACACGGTTCATCCCATCCCAGCCCCGACATCTCGACCAGCTTGCGCACAAGGCTGTAGCCGTTGGAATGCACCCCGTCCGAGCCCAAGCCCAAAAGCACATCACCCGTTTGGATGCCGGAGGGCAGCTCGGTCCCGCGCTCCATCGCGCCGACGGAAAATCCCGCCAGATCGAAATCACCGTCCGGGTACATGCCCGGCATTTCTGCCGTCTCGCCACCGATCAATGCGCAGCCAGACAGCTCGCACCCCTTGGCGATCCCCTCGATGATCTGCGCGGCGGTCTTTGTCTCCAGCCTGCCTGTCGCGAAATAATCAAGGAAAAACAAAGGCTCAGCGCCTTGGCACACCAGATCATTTACGCACATGGCAACCAGATCAATCCCGACCCCGTCCACGCGGCCTGTGTCAATGGCAATGCGCAATTTGGTACCGACACCGTCAGTGGCCGCGACCAGAACCGGATCGGAAAAGCCCGCCGCCTTGAGATCAAAGAGCGCGCCAAAGCCGCCGAGACCTGCCATCACTCCGGGGCGGTTGGTGCGTTTGGCCGCCGGTTTGATCCGTTCGACCAGATCGTTTCCTGCATCGATATCCACGCCCGCATCCGCGTAGGTGATACCGTTCTTGCCGCTGCGATCACTCATGGCCGGGTCCTTCCTGCTGGCTTTGCGCGCGCTCTATCGCATTGGCGTGCGCGGCGCAATCTGAGAAGGCTTGACCGCAGCGAAGTGTCTGGTAGCTAGGGTTCAGGCGGGCCTGTAGCTCAATTGGTTAGAGCAGAGCGCTCATAACGCTTTGGTTGCGGGTTCAAGTCCTGCCGGGCCT
>JBCCUH010000039.1:0-10917 GCA_039197405.1 Pseudomonadota bacterium | reverse complement strand
CGAAGCTGCGATCACCAATGCCCGTGTCTGGCAAAGCATCGAACAGGAACAGGGGTTCGATGCGTATCTGTGGACCTATGTAGGCGGGGCGCCTATTCAGAACAGCTGGACGTCTCTGGCCGATGTGCCAGCGGAAACGCCGCTGTCCAAGGAAATCTCCAAGGACCTGAAAAAGCGCGGGTTCAAGTTCTGCGGCCCCACGATTGTCTATGCGTTCATGCAGGCCGTGGGCATGGTGAATGATCACCTTGTCACTTGCCCAAGGCACGAGGAGGTCAGGCGTCTTGTGCGCCCGGGCTGATCATTTTGCCTGAAACAGGCCGAATACGACGCCATCGGAGCTGCTGAGGTGCATGACGCCGCCAACTTCGGCAGGTGTCAGCGTGCCGTCTTCGTTGCGTTTGGCGCCGTAGAACTGCCCGGAGGCTTGGCCCGTTGCAGCGCGTCCGAGCGGGTATACGCGGGTTCCATTCCGGAACATCTTGACGTTGGTGCCGGAAAAGCCTGATCCGTTCAGTTGCATGCCGCGGGCAGAGATGCGATCGACCTTGTTGCCAATGACGGTCAACTGCCGGGATGACTGCAGTGATGCGTTGGTCTTGCCGGTGGCGAAATCCACGTCGACGGTGCTGGTCGCTATGTGATTGGCCGGAATGGTCGCTAGCCCAAGGGAACCTTTGTAGATCTCGCTGATTTCGCCGTAGCCGGTAAAACGCGCAGTGCCATGCGCCGGCATATCGCTGGCGCTGGTGGCAATGCCGTAGACACCGCTGGCTGCTTCTTCGCGCCCGTTGTCTTTGTAGGTTGCGCCGTAGAGCTTCGAGAACTGATAGTTGAGGGCCAGTGTTTCCACCTTGTTGCGACCCTGCCTGTAAACGCCTTTTGCATCAGGCCCGTCGCGATCCACCAAAGTGTTGAGCGCATCGGTCAATGTCAGATTGGTGCCGGAGCGTCCGATACTGCCAGATACCTGTGAAGTATCGGCCACCGTGACACCTTCGCGTACAATCAGGGCAACGCCGGATATTGTGCGTAATCCATCCGCGTCCCGGACCAGCGGGTCGTAGGGGACAGGCATGGCGGCTTCTGTCTGACTGGCGTCAGGTACAGAAGGCTGCTCCGGCGAGGGTTGTGACGCGCCCGTATTGGATGGCGCCGGTGCGGCAACGGACGCGCCGGACGTGGACCTGACAGATGATTGCGAATTGCAGGCAGCCAGGCCCGCAAGACAAAGGGTGAGAGCGGCGCGGGCCGCAACGGACAGGAGGGTATGGGACGGGAAGGAATGAGACACGGAAGACGCTTGCGTTTGGATTCTGGGATGGGTTTGGAGACCTGCAGCTGTGGAGGCGGCAAGTTCACGGTACTGACGATGGGTGCAATCTGTGGTGGTACGTATGAAGGCGTGTTACCGGGTTGGTGCCGCTTCGTCCACAGCAAAGCGGCAGGATGCTTCCGGGGTAGATGGCACGGGCGTCAGATTGATTGCGCAGAGTGTGTTGACTCCCTGCTTATCCACCGTATAAGCGCGCATTCATTGGTGTTGGTGGCCTCCGCAAGGGGATGCCTGTCGGCACGAGGTCTGCGTTCACCTTCACGTAGTAGGCCAAGTGCAAAGGACAGCACCTTTCATAACCTGAATGAAAGGATCCAGATCGTGACAAAACGCACGTCTGCCAAGTACAAAATCGACCGCCGCATGGGCGAAAACATCTGGGGTCGTCCCAAGTCTCCGGTGAACCGCCGTGAATATGGCCCCGGCCAGCACGGTCAGCGCCGCAAGGGTAAAATGTCCGACTTCGGTCTGCAGCTGCGCGCCAAGCAGAAGCTGAAAGGCTACTACGGAGACCTGACAGAAAAGCAGTTCAAGCGCATCTATAAAGAAGCGGCCCGTGTTAAAGGCGACACCGGCGAGAACCTGATCGGCCTGCTGGAGCGCCGTCTCGACGCGGTTGTGTACCGCGCCAAGTTCGTGCCGACCATCTTCGCTGCACGCCAGTTCGTGAACCACGGCCATGTCCGTGTGAACGGCCAGAAGGTGAACATCGCATCCTACCGCGTCAAAGAAGGCGACGTTGTGGAAGTCCGCGACAAGTCCAAGCAGTTGGCTGTTGTTCTGGAAGCCACACAGCTGCCTGAGCGCGATGTGCCGGACTACATGGACGTAGATCATTCCAAGCTGACAGCGACATTCGTGCGCACACCGGGCCTGAGCGATGTGCCTTATCCGGTGATGATGGAACCGAACCTCGTTATCGAATACTACGCGCAGAACTAAACGCTGCCTGCACGACATTCGAAAAGCCGGGGCCGCTTCGCCCCGGCTTTTTTCGTATCCGGCAGAGTGCGCCGATGTCCGGACCGGACATCGGACCAGAACCTTTGGAAGGTTCCGGCACCGCAGGGTGGCGATGTCACCTGGTCATTGCAACTGGCGTTCATGCATCGCTATGGCTAAAACCCGCTTAAGGAGAGATCGCATGAGTAACATCACACCGCAACCGGGTATCATGGACATCGCGCTTTACGAAGGCGGCAAAGCGCATGTGGAAGGTGTGAGCAATGTGGTCAAGCTTTCCTCCAACGAAAACCCGTTTGGACCCAGCCAGAAGGCGATAGACGCGTTTCAGGCCGCTGCCCGCAGTCTGCATCGGTATCCGTCCACGGATCACGCGGACCTGCGAAATGCGATTGCCGAGGTGCATGGGCTGGATGCAGATAAGATCATCTGCGGGGTTGGCTCGGATGAGGTTATCTCGCTTTTGTGCTATGCATATGCTGGCCCGGGGGATGAGGTGATCCACACCGAACACGGGTTTGCCATGTATGCCATTTCCACAAGGGCCGCCGGTGCCACCCCTGTGGAGGTTCCCGAAAAATCGCGGGTGACCGATGTGGATGCGATTCTTGGTGCCTGCACCGACAGGACCAGGCTGGTCTTCATCGCCAATCCCAACAACCCCACCGGCACAATGGTCAGCGCGGCTGAGATCGAGCGTTTGGCGCAAGGCTTGCCAGAGCAGGCCCTGCTGGTTCTGGACGGCGCCTACGCGGAGTTCGTGGATGGGTACGACGGCGGCGCGGCATTGGTTGAGGCACGCGATAATGTCGTCATGACGCGCACTTTCTCCAAGATTTACGGTCTTGGCGCGATGCGGGTAGGTTGGGGCTACGGGCCACAGGCGATCATCGACGTGTTGAACCGTCTGCGCGGCCCCTTCAACCTGAGCGAAGCGGCCCTGCGCGCTGCCGAGGCGGCGGTCATGGACCAGGCTTATGTGGCCGAGTGCCGTACGGCGAACGCTAAATGGCGGGACTGGCTTGCACATGCGCTGGGCGAACACGGTGTTCCGTCCGATACCAGTCTGGCCAATTTCATTCTGGCGCGGTTTGGCGATGCCGAGGAAGCCGAAGCCTGCGATGCCTATCTGCAAAAGCAGGGTCTGATCGTGCGCCGGGTTGCGGGTTACAAGCTGCCTGCCGCCTTGCGTATCACGGTGGGTGATGAAGCCTCGTGCAGGCAGGTCGCTCATGCGGTGGGACAGTTCAAGGGAGGCGCGCGATGAGCGAGACCTATGGCCGCGTGGCGCTGATCGGCCTGGGCCTGATCGCCTCGTCAATGTTCTGGGCGATGAAACGCGCTGGCATGGCTGCCGAAGTCACCGGCTACGCGCGCTCAGAGGAAACCCGCGATACGGCGCGCCGTATCGGGCTATGCGATCGGGTTTGCGACAGCGCTGCGGATGCGGCGCGGGACGCCGATCTCGTGGTGCTCTGCGTGCCGGTCGGCGCGATGGGAGCGGTTGCTGCAGAAATCGCCCCCGTCTTAAAACCCGGCGCGACCCTGTCGGATGTAGGATCGGTCAAGCAAGCCGTGGTGGATGCGGTTACGCCGCATCTTCCCGATGGCGTTCATTTCGTCCCGGCCCACCCGATGGCGGGGACTGAACATTCAGGCCCGGAAAGCGGGTTTGCCGAGCTGTTCGATGATCGCTGGGTGCTGATCGTGCCCAATGGTGCGGATGCCGCTGCGGCGGAAAAACTCACGCAGTTCTGGCAGTCGCTTGGCGCAATGACCGAAGAGATCGAGCTGTCCCGTCATGATCAGGTCTGTGCTGTCGTCAGCCACATTCCGCATTTGATTGCCTATACGATGGTCGGGGTTGCCGATGATCTTGAACGCATTTCGGATCAGGAAGTCATCAAGCTTTCGGCGGCAGGCTTCCGTGACTTTACTCGCATTGCTGCATCTGATCCGGTGATGTGGCGCGATGTGTTCTTGACCAACAAGACGGCCACTTTGGAGATCCTCGGGCGTTTCACCGAAGAACTCTTTGCCTTGCAGCGCGCCATTCGCACTGGTGACGGTGAGCATCTTCACGCCTATTTCACGCGCACCCGAGCCATTCGCCGTGGCATTATCGAGGCAGGTCAGGATACTGAGGCACCAGATTTCGGACGAAAGAAACACTGATGCTGACGCGTTTTGCTCTGATCCTTGTCTTGACAGGCGGCCCGCTGGTGGCCCTGGCACCAGAGCAATCACCACGTCCTTTGCTGCGCGGCGATGCAGCAGATGTCGTGCAAGCGCTGGTGCGCCCCAAACTGCGCCCAACCGGGGCACGTTCTGCTGAGGCCAGACCAACCATCTCCGAAGAGCTGCGCCCGGCGCTGCGTCCATTGTCTGACCAACAGATCCACGCGCGCCGCATTGCCGAGGTGGACGGCACGATCATGCTGGCCGCGTCCGCCGCCGCAGGATTGCCCCAGTCCGCGCGCCCCACGCTGCGCCCCAAAGGTCTCGCCGAAGAGGTCATGTCCAAACGGCGCAAGGAACGCCAGCTTGCACGCAAGGGCGCCATTTGTGGCGATATCGCCATTCAGGGTGAAGCTATCGGATCGGTTCCCGGCCGCATCCGGGGCTGCGGTGTCAAGAATGCGGTGCGCGTGCGGTCGGTTTCGGGTGTTCGGCTCAGCCAGTCGGCCATCATGAATTGCAGAACCGCCAAGGCGACAAAGGCCTGGATCGAAAAAGGTGTGAAACCAGCCATCGGCAACCGGGGCGGCGGGGTCGCCTCTCTCAAGGTCGCGGCCCATTATGCTTGCCGGACCCGCAACAATCAGCGCGGGGCGAAAATCTCCGAACATGGCAAGGGTAATGCGATTGATATCTCCGCAATTACCATGAAGGACGGCTCAAGCATGACACTGCTGAAAGGCTGGCGGTCCAAGCGGGATGGTCCGGCGCTCAAGAAAATGTGGCGCGCTGCCTGCGGTCCTTTTGGTACGGTGCTTGGCCCTGACTCCGATCGCTTCCACAAGGATCATTTCCACTTCGACACCGCCCGCTATCGTTCCGGCAGTTTTTGCAGGTAAGCTGGTTCGGCTTCTCTGGTCTCCAAATACCTCGGGGGAGGCCATCGTAGATGGCCGGGGGCAGAGCCCCAAAAAGCGGGCGCGCAGCGCCCGCGCCACGTCGGATTTGCGCAGCAAATTCGAAATCCCTTTGCAGCGTCAGTCGCGCAATTCCTCTGGTTTCACGCCCCACAAGGCAGTTTTCGGTGCCCATCCCTTGTAGCCAGACGTGCTGAGCTTGCACCATTCAGGTCCGCATTTGCCCAGACGCGCCACAACGCCCAGTTCAAGCCGTGCTGTCACCGGGGTTGCCGGATCGGGCCGCAGGTGCAGGGCCAGCATATCTTTTTCGATCAGCACATGCCGGGTGCCGGACAGCAGCGAATAATGCACCCAGCCGCCCGCGCCATCGCGATCCAGCACGCGCCGCCAGTGGCCGTGCTCTGCGGTGATCTTCAAAGGCATGTCGCGGCGCTTGAAAACCCAGTCGATACGATGGCTGAGCGATGGCCCGCGCCGCACATTGCCTTCAGATGCCTTGAGCGACACGAAGCGGGGGATCGGCAGATTCGTGACCGGTCCACGAGCCTCGGCAGAGGCGAGGTTTCCGACGCTGCATAGCGTCAGAAATACGGTCAGTGACGCAACAAAAGTCCGTTTCATATGCAGGCCTGCTCTGGTGCCGAATTGCTTTTTTAGGACGCGGGTTCTTGTGACTGCCCGCCGTTTTGGGCAGTTTGACCCCATGGACCCGAATTTGAAAGCGGTAAGGAGCCTTCTATGCCAACTCAGCGCTTGAGTGTTGTTGTGACGCGACGCTTGCCCGAGGCTGTCGAAACCCGGCTGAAAGAGTTGTTTGATGTGCGTTTGCGCGAGGATGACGCACCGATGAGCCGCGATGAATTGGCGCAGGCGATGCAAGACGCGGACGCCCTCGTTCCAACGGTAACCGATGAGATTGACGCGGGTCTGATTGGCCGCTCGGGCGAACGGCTGAAGCTGATCGCCAACTACGGTGCCGGGGTCGATCATATTGATGTGGAAACGGCACGCCAGCGCGGCATTCTGGTGTCCAACACTCCCGGCGTTCTGACCGATGATACCGCAGACATGACCATGGCGTTGTTGCTGGCCGTGACGCGCCGCATTCCAGAAGGTCTGGATGTGATGCAATCGGGCAATTGGCAGGGCTGGGCGCCCAATGCTCTGCTGGGTGGGCGCGTTGGCGGACGCCGCCTGGGCATTCTGGGGATGGGCCGCATCGGGCAGGCTGTGGCGCAACGCGCCCGCGCCTTTGGCATGCAGATCCACTATCACAACCGCCGCCGGCTGCGCCCGGAAGTAGAGCAGAGCCTTGAGGCCACTTATTGGGAAAGCCTCGATCAGATGATGGCGCGGATGGATGTGGTCTCGGTCAACTGCCCGCATACGCCTTCGACCTTCCATCTGGTGAACGCGCGGCGTCTCAAGCTGATGAAGCCTTCGGCTGTTCTGGTGAATACGTCACGCGGTGAAGTCATTGACGAAAACGCGCTGACGCGCACGTTGATGGCAGGCGAGATCGCGGGTGCAGGGCTTGATGTCTACGAGCAAGGATCGGAAGTGAACCCGCGCCTTGTGGGGCTGCCGAATGTGGTGTTGCTTCCGCATATGGGATCGGCGACCGAGGAAGGGCGTCTGGAGATGGGCGAAAAAGTGATCATCAATCTCAAGACATTCGCGGATGGCCACCGACCACCCGACCAGGTTGTACCTGGTATGCTGTAAGTTGCGCTGAAGGTGGTATAGTCGGCGAAACCCAAAGACAGGAGATTCGCCATGCGCCACCTCATTCTTGCAACAACTTTGGCGCTATTGGCCGCTTCGCCATTTGCTGCCCAACAGGTTGCTGACCAGTTCGAGCCGGAAATCGGTGTTGCGCTGGAAGCAAAGGCCTCCGGCACGCCGGTTCAGGCCAGCGACTGGATGGTTGTTGCCGCCAATCCGCTGGCCTCCGAAGCCGGTGCGAAAATCCTTGCGCAGGGTGGCACGGCTGCCGATGCAATGGTTGCGGTGCAAACCGTGCTCGGGCTGGTGGAGCCGCAAAGCTCTGGTCTTGGCGGCGGTGCATTTCTGGTCTGGTATGACGGTGCAAGCGGAGAGATGACGACGCTGGACGGGCGCGAAACCGCGCCGATGGCGGCAACGCCTACGCTGTTTCAGGATGAAAACGGCGAGCCGTTGAAGTTTTTTGACGCGGTGGTCGGCGGACGTTCCGTTGGTGTGCCGGGCACGCCGGCACTGATGGAGATGGCCCATGCGAAATGGGGCAATCAGGAGTGGCCGGCGCTGTTTGAGGACGCGATCACACTGGCCTCGGATGGGTTTGAGGTGTCTCCCAGGTTGGCCGGGCTGGTTGAGAAGGACAGCGAAAGGCTTGGCCGTTATGGCGCGACAGCCGGGTATTTTCTGCCGCAAGGCGCGCCGATCAAGGCCGGGGATCGCATCACCAATGCCGAGTATGCCGATACGCTGCGCAGCCTTGCGACCCAAGGCACCGAGAGTTTTTATCACGGGGATATCGCGCGTGCGATTGTGGCCAATGTGCAGGGCGCAGAGGGCAATCCCGGTGTGATGGAGGTTGGCGACCTTGCGGCCTATCAGGTGAAAGAACGCGCGCCGGTCTGCGTGACATATCGCGCCCATGATATCTGCGGCATGGGGCCGCCCAGTTCCGGTGCGCTGACTGTCGGGCAGATCCTTGGCATGCTGGACAGCTATGATCTGGCCGCGCTTGGCCCAAAGAACGTGCAAAGCTGGCGGTTGATCGGGGATGCGTCGCGTTTGGCTTTCGCCGATCGCGGGCGCTATATGGCCGACAGTGATTTCGTGCCGATGCCGGTGAAGGGACTGGTGGACCCGGAGTATCTCGCGCAGCGTGCAGAGGCTTTGGATGGTGGACCTGCGCTGGAAAGTGTCGAGCCTGGAATGCCCGCCTTTGATCACACGATGCTCTGGGCGGATGACGAAAGCCTGGAGCTGCCGTCGACCTCTCACATTTCTATCGTTGATAGCTATGGCAACGCGCTGAGCATGACGACGACTATCGAGAACGGCTTTGGCAGCCGAGTGATGGCGCGGGGGTTTCTGCTCAACAATGAGTTGACGGATTTCTCGTTCCGCAGTCACCGCGATGGCCTGCCGATCGCCAATGCCGTGGCGCCGGGCAAACGGCCCCGCTCGTCGATGGCGCCGACGATTGTGCTGAAGGATGGCAAGCCGGTTCTGGTGGTGGGATCCCCGGGCGGCAGCCGTATCATCGGCTATGTGGCGCAGACGATCATTGCCTATCTCGATTGGGGCATGAATGTGCAAGAGGCGGTGCAGATGGGTCATGCGGTGAACCGCTTTGGCACATTCGATGTGGAGGAAGGCACCGACATGGAAGCCCTGGCCCCGGAATTGGAAGCGTTGGGTTTCAAGGTCAAGCTGCGCAGTTTGAATTCCGGAATACACGCGATTGCTGTGGCAGATGGCCTGCAGGGCGGAGCTGATCCGCGCCGCGAGGGCTTGGCACTGGGGCAGTAGGCGTCGGGACAATGAGTTTATTGGCAAGATGAAGAAGCGTGACGTGCCTCGCGCCGTTTTCCCCTTTTTGCGAGCCGTTCGCAACTTCATCTTCGGCCTATGAACAGACGATCCTTTACCGCTTCGCTTGCGGCGCTTTTCGCAGCGCCTGCAATCCCTTTGAGCGCATCCGCGACGCCTGCTGTGTCTTCCGCAGCAACGGCCAGGTTTGCGACGGCCAAGCTGATTGCGCGTGCGCACAATGCTTGCTCTCCGGCTATGTTGCAGCGGCTGTTGCGGGTTGATGGCGCGGTTGCGGCGGAGCTAGATGCGATGCTGCTCAGGAACGGGGTGATCACCGCTGCGGGAGCGGATGGCATGTCCCTGGCGGTCAATCCGATGAACACCCACTGCGTTCCGCGAGAAGCTTTGAAATCTACGAACGTCAGGCACGCCCTCGCGCAGACGAAGGAGCGCTGGCAGAAGCTGGCCAGATCGCTGGAGGATGCTGCGGGTCCAGAGGGCGTGCCGGAGGAGGCTGCGTCCGCGGAACCTGCCGATGAGGCGCCCCAGAACCGGCATCCACCCGCAGATGCGCCCATTGCATCAGAGCATAGCTGACGGGTCAGGCCATGCCCGAGGCGAGGGCACAGGGCGGCCCTAAGGTCGGTTTTTACAGATTTAGCGTCGGCTGGACCCAGCGGATTTTCCCCAGTTTTGGCACAAGCAGGGAGAATTAGCTCGCAGGGAGTCGCGGACCCATGAAAACGAACGTAAAAGCACTGGTTGTCGGCGGCGGCGCCGTTGGCACGTCTATCGCCTATCATCTGGCCAAGGCAGGGTGGGATGATGTCATGCTTTTGGAGCGCGACGAGCTGACGTCAGGGTCGACCTGGCATGCGGCGGGGCTTTTGCCGCTGTTCAACATGTCCTATGCGACCACGCATATTCACCAGTATTCAGTCGAGTTCTACAAAACGCTGGAAGAAGAAACCGGCCTGAACGCGGGTTTTTCTGTCGTGGGCAACCTGCGCATGGCGCAGACCAAGGAACGCATGGACGAATACATGGTCTATGCCACCACGGCCGAGACCTGCGGCGTGCCCTATGAATTCCTGACGCCCGATGAGATCAAGGCGCGCTGGCCGCTTATCAACACAGAGACGCTGGAAGGCGCTTTGTACCACCCGACAGATGGCTACATTAACCCTGCCGATGTGACGATGGCGATGGCCAAGGGCGCGCGTCAGCGCGGGGTTGAGATCGTGCGCAAGATGCAGGCCGATGCCTTCCATTGGAACGGCACGCATTGGGAAGTCACCTGTTCAAAGATGATCGAGAAGGGCGGCAATCTTGTTGCCTCGGACGAGCAAGTTGTGATCACCGCCGAGCATGTTGTTACTGCATCCGGCAACCACGCGCAGCGCACGGCCAAGATGCTGGGTATCAAGATCCCTGCGATCCCGGTTGAGCATCAGTTCATCGTCACAGACGTGGACCCTGCGTTGCAGCAATGGCGCAAGGATGGCAACCCAGAGCATCCGGTGATCCGCGATGCGGATGCGCAAAGCTATGTGCGCGAGGAACGCGGCGGCTGGATCCTTGGCGTTTATGAGAAAAACGCGCCTGCCTGCTTTGAATATGGCGTGCCGGACAGCTTCCGCGCGGACCTCTTCCCGCTCGATCTGGAGCGGATTGAAGAGCAGTATATGGCGATGATCCACCGCATGCCCTCTTGCGAGGAAAGCGGCCTGAAAGACGATTTCAACGGCCCGATCTGCTACACGCCCGATGGCAACCCGCTGGTCGGCCCTGCGCCGGGTCTGCGCAACATGTGGCTGGCGGAAGGCTTTAGCTTTGGCATCACTGCTGCCGGTGGCACGGGTTATTATATGGCGCAGATGATGGTGGAGGGTGAGGCCGAGATTGACATGGCTTCGCTCGACCCCAAGCGCTACGGGTCTTGGATGACCACCGAGTATGCCGCGCGGAAAAACGAAGAGGCGTATGAGCATG
>JBCCUH010000038.1:0-11306 GCA_039197405.1 Pseudomonadota bacterium | reverse complement strand
GCGCGCACCGCATCCATGACATCGCGCCGCGCGCTGCCGCTGTCGGCACTCTCCGGCAATTGGCTAAGGGCTTGTGAGCCAAGGTTCGAAGTCAGGATGATCAGCGTCTGCTTGAAGTCCACATTGTGCCCCTGACCATCGGTCAGAACGCCGTCATCCAGAACCTGCAGCAGCACGTTGAAGACATCTGGATGCGCCTTTTCGACTTCGTCAAAGAGCACGACTTGATAGGGCCGCCGACGCACGGCTTCGGTCAGAACGCCGCCTTCGTCATAGCCGACATAGCCCGGAGGCGCGCCGATGAGGCGGGCCACTGAGTGTTTCTCCATGAACTCGGACATATCTATACGCACCATGGCGTTGTCGTCGTCAAAGAGGAACTCGGCCACCGCCTTGGTCAGCTCGGTCTTGCCCACGCCGGTCGGTCCGAGAAAGAGGAACGATCCCAGCGGACGGTTCTCGTCGTTCAGCCCGGCGCGTGCACGGCGCACGGCATTGGCAACCGAAGTCACCGCCGAGTTTTGCCCGATCACGCGGGCGTGCAGCGCCTCTTCCATGCGCAGCAGTTTATCGCGCTCACCTTCAAGCATTTTGGACGTGGGAATACCCGTCCAGCGCTCGACCACGGATGCGATCTGCTCGGGGCGCACGGCTTCCTCCACCATGACACCACTGTCTTCGCGCTGTTCCGCTTCGCCCAGCTTTTTCTCAAGCTCGGGGATGACGCCGTAGGACAGCTCCCCTGCTTTCGCCAGATTGCCTTCACGCTTGGCGATATCAAGTTCGGCGCGGGCGCGGTCCAGCTGCTCTTTGAGATCACGGGCACCAGCCAGCTTGTCACGCTCGGCCTGCCATTGCGCGGTCATCTCGGAGGAGCGTTCTTGCAGGTCAGCGAGGTCTTTTTCAAGCGCCTCCAAACGGTCCCGGGACGCCTGATCATCTTCCAGTTTCAGCGCCTCGGCCTCGATCTGTTTTTGCATGATCTCACGATCCAGCGCGTCCAGTTCTTCGGGCTTGCTGTCCACTTCCATACGCAGGCGCGAGGCCGCCTCGTCCATCAGGTCGATGGCCTTGTCTGGCAGGAAGCGATCCGTGATATAGCGATGCGAGAGCGTCGCGGCAGCGACAAGGGCACTGTCGGAGATGCGCACACCGTGGTGCAGCTCGTATTTTTCCTTGATGCCGCGCAGGATGCTGATGGTGTCGATCACCGTCGGCTCATCCACCATCACAGGCTGGAACCGGCGCGCCAGGGCCGCGTCTTTTTCAACGTGTTTGCGGTATTCATCGAGCGTGGTCGCACCAACGCAGTGCAGCTCCCCACGCGCGAGCGCAGGTTTCAGCAGGTTGGATGCATCCATCGCGCCATCGGCTTTGCCCGCGCCGACCAGCGTGTGCATCTCGTCGATAAAGAGGATGATCTCGCCAGCGGCAGTGGTGACTTCGCTGAGGATCGCTTTCAGGCGTTCCTCGAATTCACCGCGATATTTGGCACCCGCGATCAGCGCCCCCATGTCGAGGGACATGAGGCGTTTGTTGCGCAGGCTTTCCGGCACATCGCCATTGACGATCCGGAGGGCCAACCCCTCGGCAATCGCGGTTTTACCCACGCCCGGCTCACCAATCAGCACTGGGTTGTTCTTGGTCCGGCGCGAGAGCACCTGCATCGCGCGGCGAATTTCCTCGTCGCGGCCAATGATCGGGTCGATCTTGCCCTGCTCGGCGGCCTCCGTCAGGTCGATGGCATATTTCTTGAGCGCATCAAAGCTGTCTTCGGCGCTTTCGCTGTCAGCGGTGCGGCCCTTGCGGATATCATTGATCGCGGCATTCAGCGATTGCGCGGTTACAGCGCCCGCTTCCAGTGCTTCACGCGCACGGGATTTCACCAAAGCGAGGGCCTGCAATATCCGTTCGACCGTGACAAAGCTGTCGCCTGCCTTCTTGGCCAGCGTTTCCGCCTCGGCCAAGACCTTGGCGGTCTGGCCATCCAGATAAACCTGACCGGCATCACCGCTGACCCGAGCGATTTTGCCAAGCGCGGTTTCAACAGCCTCGACCACGCGCTGCGGCGCACCGCCGGCGCGAGTGATCAAATTGGATGCCAATCCCTGATCATCGTCCATCAGGGCCTTCAGGATATGTTCGGGGGTCATGCGCTGGTGATCTTCACGTTGCGCAATGGTCTGAGCGGCCTGGATGAAACCACGCGACCGCTCTGTGAACTTGTTCAAGTCCATAAGCTTTCTCCTTCATAAGCGCCCGATTGAATGCATGCCCATGAAAGCGGCACATGATGGTTCGGGCCTTGAAGTGGATTTGGGAACGGTTTGTGCCGCATTCAAGAGGCGCTCGCCCCGCAATTACCCCGCCCTTGGACACATTTCGCCGTATTTGGCGCCATTAGTGCTGAAATGGAAATCAAACCAATTTTGTTTAATGAGGAGCAGGCCCATGATGATCGTGAAGCGGATCGATGTGGTATCTACCAAGGAATTTTCCCCCGCCGAGGGGGGTGCAGGCCGCGTGGCTTTTGTCACCAATACCGGTGACATGATTTTTGACTGTCACATCAAACCGGGGCGGCAGCCGGAAAAGCGCAACCCAACGCTTGCGCTGATCTCTGAGGCGATGCGCCAGATAAAGCGCATGCCGGAGTATCGGATCAGCAAATCCTACTTCAGGTTCGAACCAGGTGTTCTGCCGGAAGAACTCGCGGCTTGACGGCTTGGCCCGAGGTCGCGATAGGGAACGCACACCGCCAGAAGGAGTGCGCCCATGTCCGTCCAAGCCGATGACCGCCTGATAGTTGCCCTTGATGTTCCCAATGTTCTGGATGGGTTGCATCTGGCGAATACGCTGGGCGATGCTGTGTCTTTCTACAAGATCGGTCTGGGCATGCTGACCGGTGGCGGGTTGGCCCTGGCGGCAGAGCTGAAGCAGGATCAGGGCAAGCGCATCTTTCTTGATATGAAGCTGTTTGATATCGGCGCCACGGTCGAGGCGGCCGTGCGCGGATTTGCAGGATTTGATCTTGATTTTCTGACGGTGCATGGCGATCCGCATGTGGTGCGGGCCGCGAAGGAAGGGGCCGCCGGTTCCAACCTGAAAATCCTTGGTGTGACGATCCTGACGTCCTTGGATCGCAGTGATCTGGATGCCGGTCTGATGAAGGACGGCGCCGTTCCCGACCTTGTTGTCGAACGCGCCGCGGGTGCTTTTGAGGCGGGCGCCGATGGCGTTATCGCATCGCCGCAGGAAGCCGCAGCCATTCGCGCCTTGCCTGAGGCGGAAGGCCGTCTGATTGTCACGCCCGGCGTGCGCCCAGCCGGGGCTGCGCTTGGCGATCAAAAGCGCGTGGCCACGCCCGCCAGCGCAATCTCGGATGGTGCAGATCACATCGTTGTCGGGCGTCCGATCCATGCCGCTGCAGATCCCAGACAGGCAGCATTGGACATACTTGCAGAGCTGAACGCCTGAGCGAGGCCCTTTTTTGGGGGGAACACAATCGTGTGAATCCCCCTTTCCCCACGCGTGTCAGGCACCACCTATTACCTCATAAGAACCAAAGAGGTAGCAGTATGACAGCCCGAATTCAGACGCCCTTTCTGCCGATCTATGATGCGCGCAACGCGTGCTTTCGCGCGGTGATCGAAGTCACGGATGGCTCTTACGTTCATCAATACTATTGCAGGCTGGATGACACCGATGTGGTGTCCGGCAATGACATTTACGACGGATTGAAAGCGCAGGCCCTGTTTTTGCACAATGCGTCACATGAGTCTGCGGACTTGATCCAGAAGCTTGCGGCGTAGTCGGAAAATCTGAAAAATAGCCCTCAGCGCATATCATTGCGCCGATACTAGAAAAGCAGGCTGAAGGCGAAACGGCCCGGCCTGCTTTTTCATAGCTTATTGATCGCTGGCTGATCGCCAAGGGTTGCACCTGCGCGATGTCACGGCTCGTTAATGTCCTTGGTCCAGACTTTGACCTGACCTTTACGCACGCCCAGCAGCTGCCGCAGTGCGATCCAGGAGATGAGCGACAGAACCGCAAAGACCAGGATCGTGACTGGCAGGGATGCTGTCATGGCGCCGACGAACGGGCCGCCAAAGAGGAAGAGCAGACCGACGATGGCCGCGCCTATGGCAAAGCCGAGGAAGATGAAGGCTGGCGCCAGCACTTCAAGAATCGCCAGCACCAATGCCGTGATGATCCAGAAAATCCACGTCGTCCACATCACTTGCCACTCCCTTTGAGCATGCTGAAGGCATTGGCGAACGCATCCAGCGCGCTTGCGGGCAGAACGACCGTTTGCGAACCCTGGCTCTGACCCATGGCGTTGAGGGCCTCAACCTGTTTCAGCGCCACCTGATATTGCGCAGCTTCCAACCCGTTGGCGGCAATGGCCTTGGCAACCACCTCTGTCGCGTAGGCTTCTGCATCCGCCTCGATGCGGCGCGCCTTGGCGGTCTGCTCGGCGGCATAAAGTTCAGCATCGGCGGCAAGCTCGACCGAGCGTTTCTGTCCTTCGGCTTCGGTTACCTGAGCGCGGCGCGCGCGCTCAGCGTTAAGCTGCTGGAGCATCGCATCGCGTGTCGCCTGATCCAGGTTCACATCAAGGATTTCCGCGCGGGTCACTTCGATGCCCCAGTCATCCACGGCATCTTCCACCAGCGTCTTGATCTGGGTGATCAGTTGGGCACGATTCGACTGAACTTCATCCAGTTCCATCTTGCCGATCTCGGCGCGCACGATACCAGCAACGGTTGTGGCGATTGCCCCATCCACATCGCGAATACGGTAAACCGTCTTTTCAGGTTCCAGAATGCGGTAAAAGACCGAGGTTTCCACCTGCACCAGCACGTTGTCGGAGGTAATCGCATCCTGGCTGGCATTGGGCAATTGCCGTTCAAGAATCGAGATTTTATGCGCCACGCGATCCAGAAACGGCACGATCAGATTGATGCCCGGACCAAGCACGGAACGCAGACGCCCGAACCGTTCCACCACATGTTTCTCAGACTGTGGAACAATCCGGATACCCAGCAGGATGCAGAGAATAATGAACCCGGCCAGCAGGAGTATCGCAAAATTCTCGGTCACGAAATTCAGCAAAAAATCTTCAATATTCATTCAACAAACCTCTCTTTAGGGATCAGATATAGGGCGCGCAGGTGCGATATTAAAGCTGAAGCGTACGAAACGCATCGTGAACATACCCTTTCAAACGAGGCCCGCGCGGCGTAAAATGCGGGCACCAAACAACAGGATGGATCATGCCGGCGCTCTGCAGGGATTGCATGACGGAATTTGCATCGGGCAAACGCTGCCCGCAGTGCCGGTCTTTCCGAGTGATCGCCCATGATGAGCTGATGTCGCTGGGCATCGCTCATATGGATTGCGACGCGTTTTATGCCAGCGTGGAAAAGCGCGACGATCCCAGCCTTGCGGACAAACCGGTGATCATCGGCGGTGGCAAACGTGGCGTGGTGTCCACGGCGTGCTATGTTGCCCGGATCCGGGGCGTGCGGTCGGCCATGCCGATGTTTCAGGCGCTGAAGCTATGCCCGGACGCCACTGTGATCAAGCCGCGCATGGAGGCCTATGTCGACGCCTCGCGCGCCATTCGCACGATGATGGAAGAGCTGACCCCAGCCATCGAGCCGCTGTCGTTGGACGAAGCTTTCCTTGATCTGCGGGGCACCGAAAAGCTGCATGGCGCCCCGCCTGCGGTGATGCTGGCCAGGCTGATCAAGCGCATGCGGGATGAGCTGGGGCTGACCGGTTCCATCGGGCTTAGCCACAACAAGTTTCTGGCCAAGGTGGCCTCCGATCTGGACAAGCCGCATGGGTATTCGGTGATTGGCAAGGCGGAGACGGCAGCCTTTCTACGCGGCAAATCGGTGCGCATGATCTGGGGCGTGGGACCTGCTGCACAGGCGTCGCTCGACAAAACTGGCATACGCACTTTCGACGATCTGCTGCGGTGGGAGAAAACCGATCTGATCGCGCGGTTCGGTTCAATGGGCGAGCGGCTTTATCATTTGGCACGCGGCGAGGATCGCCGCCGGGTTTCGGCGCATACACCTATGAAGTCGATCTCCAATGAAACGACCTTTTTCGAAGACACGGCAAATCTAGATTTGCTTGATGGACACATATGGCGGTTGTCGGAGAAAGTCTCGGACCGCGCCAAGGCCAGGGATCTGGCGGGGCGGGTCGTGACGCTCAAGCTCAAGCGAGCGGATTTTTCGCAGATTTCCCGGCGGATTTCGCTGCGCGACCCCACGCAGCTTGCCGATCGCATCTACCGAGAAGCGCGGGCGCTTTTCGATACGGTCAGCGACAAGGGCCCGTTTCGCCTGATCGGCACCGGGCTGTCTGATCTGTGCCCGGCAGACGGCGCTGACAAAAGCGGTGATCTGCTGGATCCCGATGCGGAGAAACGCGGAAAGGCGGAGCGCGCGACAGATGCAATCAGGGACAGGTATGGCGCGGATGCCATTTTGAAGGGACGTGCGCTGAGGTGATTATTCGGCGGCCATCGGCAGCGCCTGCTTTGGCCGTCCCAGATCCGCGATATCGGCAATGACGCCGGACAGTGCGGATCGGACCCTGCCAAACCGGGCCGATTTCGCAAGCTTGCGTTCAGCCATGTAAAGTGACCGATCCAGTTCGATCTGGATGGCGTGCTGATTGCGCGACGGGCGCCCGTAGGTTTGCGTCACATAGGCGCCAGCAAAGGGTGTGTTGCGCGCCACGTTGAAGCCCGCCTTGGTAAAGGCTGCTTCCACCTGCTGCACGATATCCGAGCTTGCCGAGGCGCCGAACCGGTCACCGATCACCACATCGGGGCGCGGTTGGCCGCGACGCGAAATACTGTCGAGGGCTTCATGCGGCATGGAGTGAAAATCGGCCAGAATGGCCTGCCCGAAATGCATATGCGCGTTCTGCAGCAAACGGCGCAGTTCTGAATGATAGGGGTGCCAGTAATGCTGCAACCGGCTGCGCGCCTCATCCAGCGACAGTTTGCCCCGGTAAATCGCGCGCCCGTTGGCAACCACGCGCGGAATGACGCCCAGACCGGAGGCGACGCGGGGATTATGTGACGACTTCTTCACCCCGTCGATCAACGCCGGATCAAGTTCGTCATCGCTGCGGTTCATGTCCACGAATGCGCGCGGCACAGTCGCGGTCAGCAGCGGGCATCCTAAAAGCGGCGCACCATCAATCAGTTGATCGACAAATGCATCTTCCGATGACCGGATCGCCAGTTCGCTAAGCGCTGACCGGCGCATGAAGGCCCAGCTGTAATCGCGTCCGCTGTGCGGTGATGCGAAGACAACGCTGGATGTCAGTTTCTCCGGCATGGCTGTGTGAAAGCCTGTTCGGGTCATGAATGCTCCGTTCTGATTGCAAACTGTATAGCTTGAAAAACCGAAAAACCAAAAGCCCTTGATCCTTTCTCCGACTCCTTTTATAGACCCGCTACCGGCGCGGGTTTCCGCGCCCCATTTTGTTGTGGGGCAGGAAATTTACGCAGGTAAACAGGGCGATTAGCTCAGCGGTAGAGCACTTCGTTGACATCGAAGGGGTCACAAGTTCGAACCTTGTATCGCCCACCATGAATTTCGAACCGAACATCTGTTCGGGGGACAGCAACCAAGGCGCTCGCGCGCCGCGCATCAGGAGAGACCACATGAAGGTCAAGAACTCGCTCCGCTCTTTGAAGCAGCGCCACCGCGACTGCCGCGTCGTGCGTCGCAAGGGCCGTGTCTATGTCATCAACAAGACA
Organism: Pseudomonadota bacterium; assembly: GCA_039197405.1. GTDB lineage: Bacteria > Pseudomonadota > Alphaproteobacteria > Rhodobacterales > Rhodobacteraceae > Planktotalea. The sequence continues at coordinate 3,511 of JBCCUH010000038.1, read as the reverse complement.
CAGCGCCGCTTCAAGGCCCGTCAGGGCTAAGAGCACTTTCGCTTAATCGGATTGGGCCGTCTCTTTTGAGGCGGCCTTTTTCGTTGTGGCCCGCGTTGCCCAATTGAGCGCCTTCGGCGCGCTTTGTTTTTGATTTTGCCTCCGGCGGGAGTTTATCTGGCAAGATGAAAGATACGTTGGCGGCATGGGATGGGAAAAGGGCGCAGGTTTTGCGCGATCTTTATGAGCGCGCCTTTGCGTTTGGAGAGGCGATTGCGCTTTGTGATGATCCCGTCTGTGCAGAGGGCGCAAGCTGGCTGATCAAATATCACACGGAACGTGCGCCCTTGTCTGCTGGCGAGGTGCAAGCCCTGCTGGATGCGCAGCGACGGGAGGGGGCCTGGCCGCTTTTGCTGCATCTGGTGCAGGCCCTGGACCGGGTGGATTTGGCGGATCGCGATGTTCGTCACGCCGCCGATGTTCTGCAGCATCTGGCGCGGCATGAGGCACCATTCGTGCGCGCCTGGTCGATCTCTGCGCTTGCGCGGATCGCTGGTGTTGCGCCTGCTTACAAAGAGCTCGCGGCGCAATTGATCATGGATGCGCATCTTCAGGGCGACAAACCATCTGTCATGGCGCGGCTGCGCAAGGCGGCCCGGTTGCTGGATCAGTCGTAGGTCCGGATATCCTCGATCACCAGCCCATCGCGCGGCAAGACGCCCGGGCCGACCAGTTCAATCCGGCCTTTCATCTTCAGTGTCGATTGCACCAGCGCGTCAAAGCCGTCCGCTTCCGATGCGGAGGTTTCAATCCGCACGGTCAGCACGTCTTTTTCATCTTCGCGACTGGCCACAACACGGGCGCGGTCAATCGCGCCGTGGCTGGCGACCAGATCGGCGACCTGTTCGGGACGCACGAACATGCCCTTGATCTTGGTGGTTTGATCAGCGCGGCCCATCCAGCCCTTGATGCGGGTATTGGTGCGCCCGCAGGGGCTGATGCCCGGCAGGATCGCGGAAAGATCGCCTGTGGCAAAACGAATGAGCGGGTAATCGGGGTTGAGCGTGGTGACAACAACCTCGCCCACCTCGCCGGGTGCAACAGGATCGCCTGTACCGGGCGTGACGATTTCGACGATAACGCCTTCATCGAGGATCATCCCCTCCATCGCGGGGCTTTCATAGGCGATGTTGCCCAGATCAGCGGTTGCGTAGCATTGCAGGCAGGTGATGCCGCGATCAGCATAGTCCTGCCGGAGCGACGGGAACAGCGCGCCGCCACCAACCGCAGCGCGGGTAATGGCAAGTGTCTCGCCCATCTCATCTGCTTTATCGAGGATAACCTTCAGGTAGTCCGGCGTGCCAGCATAGGCCGATGTTCCAATGTCTTTGGCAGCGCGCACCTGCAGATCAGTCTGGCCGGTGCCAGCAGGCAAGACCGCAGCCCCCACTGCCCGCGCGCCGCTTTCAAAAATCATACCGGCCGGCGTCAGGTGATAGCCGAAACAGTTCTGCACGATATCGCCCGCACTGATGCCAAGCGCATGCAGAAAGCGGCCCATCCGCCACCAGTCGTGGCTGGTGCCGCCAGGTTCGTAAATCGGTCCGGGGGATTGAAACACATGCGCCAGATTACTCACTGGCAAGCCGCCAAAGGGGGGATTTTCAGACTGCCATTTCACCAGATCGGATTTGCGCAGAACCGGCAGTTTCGGCAAATCATCAAGCGAGGTGATGCTACTTGCGTCAAGGCATGAACCCGGCGCCGCACTGGCCCGCTTCAATTGCATGAGCAGGGCGGCGCTGTGCTCGGCTTTACGCTGATCGGCGGAACGGGTCTCTAACGCGTCGAAAAACTGGGACATAGCTGGGCCTCGAAAAGGGGAAACTGCAAGGATCGAGCGGTCAGCTCAGCCAGCGTTTGCGGCGGCGATAAGAGCGCACATCGCGAAAGGATTTGCGCCCTTCATCGGACATGCCGAGATAGAATTCCTTCACATCCGGGTTCTCGCGCAATTCGGCGGCAGGGCCATCCATGACGACGCGCCCGCTTTCCAGAATATATCCGTAATGCGCATAGCGCAGGGCGACGTTGGTGTTCTGCTCGGCCAGCAGGATCGTCACGCCCTGTTCTTCATTGATCGTTTTAACAATCTCGAAAATCTGTTCCACAAGCTGCGGGGCAAGGCCCATCGATGGCTCGTCCAGCAGGATGGTTTCCGGCTTGGACATCAGCGCACGGCCCATGGCGCACATCTGCTGTTCGCCGCCCGAGGTATATCCGGCCTGACTTTTGCGGCGCTCTTTCAGGCGCGGGAAATACTCGTAGACCATATCGAGATCGGCAGCGATGGCGCCTTTGCCGTCAGATCGCGTATAGGCGCCGGTCAGCAGGTTTTCCTCGACCGTCAGATGCTCAAAGCAATGGCGGCCCTCCATCACCTGAACCACACCGGATTTCACCAGATCGGCGGGATCGCGGCCTGCAAGATTGGCACCATGATAGGTGATCGTGCCCTTGGTGATCTCTCCGCGCTCTGATGCAAGCAGGCCGGAGATCGCTTTCAGCGTCGTGGTCTTGCCTGCCCCGTTGCCACCAAGCAGCGCTGTGATTGAACCTTTGGGAACCTGCAGGCTGACACCTTTCAACACGAGGATCACATGGTTGTAGATCACTTCGATATTGTTGACCTCCAGCAAGGCGGTTTCTGTCTCGGTGCCATCCAGCATAATCTCGTGCCCTATGAGTGGTTGTTGTGAACTGGCCCGGTAACGAAGCGCTACCGGGCCAAATCCGTTTACGAGCAGCCAGGCTCAATGTTGTTTTCCGCCGCAAAGGCCATGGAATCTGCGTCAATCAAAGGCTGAATGACATCCATGTCTGTCGCGCCGAAATCGGACACAAGCGACCATGTCTTTGCGCCCGCATCCCACTGGGTCATACCAATGAGGCCCGGACCACCGTGGTTTTCACATGAGACGCTGAACTCGGGTCCAAAGCCGGGAAGGCCCAGCTCGGTCATGCGCGCTTCGGTGATTTCCAGCGCTTCCATACCGTCGCGCATCATCGCTGCGGTAATGTCGGCAGTGCCGTGGATTTCCTGCGCTTTCTTTGCAGCTTCCGCGGCCAACATCGCAGCATAAAGGCCACGGTTGTACAGAACCGTACCAACCTGGTCCCCGGCGCCTGCGGCCTTGCCTGCGTCAACGACATATTTCTTGATGTCGTCAAAGACCGGGAAGTCATCGCCCACGCCGTGGAAGGTCAACGCCTTGTAGCCGTTGGCAGCATCACCCGCCGGCAGGACGTCATTTTCCGAGCCGGACCACCAGATGCCGATGAAGTTCTCCATCGGGAAGCGGATGTTGGCCGCTTCTTGAACCGCAACCTGATTCATCACGCCCCAACCATACATGATGACATTGTCGGGACGCTCGCGGCGGATCTGCAGCCACTGCGATTTCTGCTCCTGACCGGGGTGATCCACAGGGATCAAGCTCAGGTCAAAACCATGCTTCTCGCTCAGCTTTTC
>JBCCUH010000037.1:0-11708 GCA_039197405.1 Pseudomonadota bacterium | reverse complement strand
GAAACCCCGCGGGCAGATGGGACGAGCATGGCAAAGAAACCGACCGGAAATCCATCCTTTAATGTGATGATCGTAGTTCAGGAGGGCCGGCTGGCCTATGAGGCGGTGATGTTTGCCGCGTCGCTGAGGCTGAATGCACCTGATTTTCCGGGCACGCTTTATCTGGCCGAACCGCAACCCGGGCCGCTGTGGCAAAAAGATCCGCGCGTTCAGGATCCCGAGATCCGCAGCCTGCTGGAAGAGTTGGGCGGCGTCTTTGTGCCTTTTGAAAACCGGGCCTTTGGCCAGCGCTACCCCTATGGCAACAAGATCGAGGCGCTGGCCGCGCTGCCAAAGGGCGAGCCTTTCGTTTTCTTTGACACCGACACGCTGATCACCGGTGATCTGGGCGCTGTTCCCTTTGACTTTTCCCGCCCCTCCGCATCGCTGCGCCGGGAAAACACATGGCCCGAATTGCAGCTTTACGGGCCGGGATATGCGCAGACCTGGAAGTCGCTTTATGACAAGTTCGGGCTGGACTTCGACAGCGCGCTTGATCCTGCATACCCCGATGAATACTGGCGCAAATATCCGTATTACAACGCAGGTTACTTCTACTATCACTGCCCGCAAAGCTTTGGCGCACGGTTTTTGGAGTATGCGCTGGCGATCCAGAATGACGCGCCGGTCGAACTGGTGTGCCAATCGCTGGATCCCTGGCTGGATCAGGTCGCCCTGCCGCTGGTCATTCACGCCTTCGGCGGCGGCAAGGATGCGTTGCCGCGCGGGTATCTGGATGGCGAGGTCAGCTGCCATTACCGTCTGCTGCCGCTGCTTTACGCACGCGAAAGCGACAAGGTGGTGGCGGCGCTGGAACAGGTGTGCGAGCCCAACCGGATCAAGAAAGTGCTGAAAGGATCCAACGCAATCAAGCGCATGGTCTATCAGGGGCGCGGCGCGAAAGTCCGCGCGCTTTTTGATCGCGACCACCTGCCGCGCAAGGAACAGGCCATTCGCAACCGGATCAAAAAGAACGGTTTCTGGATCCGGTGAACGGGCGGTAAACAGGCCGGGCGCTTGGGAACGCATGTTTTCGCAAACGCGCGCGGACTGAACATTTGTTCCTGATTTGGCCGCGCAGAGTTGGCAGCGGCACAACGCTGGCCTAAACACGGTGCAGAGACCAAAAACCCGCACAACCGAAGGACACCCCCCATGACAGACGGCCCCACTTACGGCTTTGACACTCTGCAAATTCACGCAGGCGCCCGCCCCGACCCGGCCACGGGCGCGCGGCAGACGCCGATCTACCAGACCACGGCCTACGTGTTTCGCGATGCCGAACATGCCGCTGCGCTCTTCAATCTGCAGGAAGTGGGCTATATCTATTCGCGCCTGACCAACCCCACAGTCGCCGTATTGCAGGAACGTATCGCAACGCTGGAAGGCGGCGTCGGGGCCGTGTGCTGCTCGTCGGGTCACGCCGCGCAAATCATGGCACTGTTTCCGCTGATGGGACCGGGCAAGAACGTGGTGGCCTCGACCCGGCTTTATGGCGGCACGGTCACCCAGTTCAGCCAGACCATCAAGCGGTTCGGCTGGGAGGCCAAATTCGTTGACTTCGACGATGAGGACGCGGTCAAGGCGGCCATTGACGACAACACCCGCGCCGTTTTCTGCGAGGCGATTGCCAATCCTGGCGGCTATATCACGGATCTGGATGCGATTTCCGCGATCACCGATGCGGCCGGCATTCCGCTGATCGTGGATAACACTTCGGCCACCCCCTATCTTTGCCGCCCGATCGAGCATGGCGCGACGCTGGTTGTGCATTCGACCACGAAATACCTGACCGGCAATGGCACGGTCACCGGCGGCTGCGTTGTGGACAGCGGCAAGTTCGACTGGTCCGCGTCGGACAAGTTTCCCTCGCTCAGCCAGCCCGAGCCTGCCTATCACGGGCTCAAATTTGCCGAGACCTTTGGCCCGCTGGCCTTCACCTTTCACGGGATCGCCATCGGCCTGCGTGATCTGGGCATGACGATGAACCCGCAGGCAGCGCATTACACGCTGATGGGGATCGAGACGCTGAGCCTGCGCATGCAGCGCCATGTTGAAAACGCCGAGACGGTGGCCGCCTGGCTGGAGAAGCACCCCAACGTCGAATATGTCACCTATGCGGGTCTGAAGTCTTCGCCCTACAATCACCGGGTCGAGCGGATCTGCCCCAAAGGTGCGGGCGGGCTGTTCACCTTCGCGCTGAAGGGCGGCTATGATGCCTGCGTCAAGCTGGTGAATTCGCTGGAGATTTTCAGCCATGTGGCCAACCTTGGCGACACGCGCAGCCTGGTCATCCACTCTGCTTCAACCACCCACCGTCAGCTGACCCCAGAGCAACAGGAAGCGGCGGGCGCCGGGCCGAATGTGGTGCGCATCTCTATCGGGACCGAAAATGCCGAAGATCTGATCGCGGACCTTGATCGCGCGATTGCGGCGGCCTCCTGATTGGCAGGGCGACGGCAGGAAACCAAAGGCGGCCAGAGATCATCTGGCCGCCTTTTTTCGTTTCATATCAGTCTTTTGCACCCTCGGCGGCAAAGACCATCTTGATATGCGCCGAGACGGTGATCTCGCCCTGCGCGACGGGCACCCCGCCGGACCGCGCCATGGCCATCTCGGCCACAGCCGGGGGAAAGCCGCTGCCCAGGCTCAGATCTTCCGTGATCAGCCGCACCGCGCCCAATGTCACACCTGCATCGCGGGCATAGCTTTCGGCCTTGGCCATGGCGTCGGCCACCGCAGCGCTGCGCGCACGCGCCTCAAGCGGGGCGCGGTTCTGCACGCCAAACTGAAAACCGGAAAAAGCGTTCGCCCCATCGGCCACGACCGCATCAAGCACCTCGCCCAGCGTGTTGAGATTGCGCAGGGTCACGGTGATATCATTGGAGGCTTCAAAACCCTTGGGCGCTGCGGGCGTGCCGTCACCGGCGCGTTTGTATTCACCCCAGACCGCAGAAAGACGCAGGCTGGAGGTCTGCATATCGCGGGCGTCGATGCCGCTTTGCTGCAGGCGTTCCAGAATCGCCGCGGTGTCGGCATTGGTCTTTGTCAGCGCCTCACCGGCGGTCTTGCCGAAGTGCCGCGCACCCAATGTGATCACCGCCTGATCCGGTACGGCGGTAACCGACCCTGTGCCTATCACGACAATCTGCGCCGGACCGGGTGATGTTTCGGCCTGAGCCAGACTGGCAAGGGTTACATAAAACGAAAGAAAAACAAGGGGGATAAAGCGCATGCACGTCTCCTTTTGCACCGTTCCTTGAACGGGATATGGGCGAATATATCTGGTATGACGCGGGCCGGGACCGGTTTCTTGGCTTTTTCTTTCTCTGGGCGGGAAGCTGCTATAAACTGGACCGGGATGCTGCGCAGACTCCAAGCGTGGTGGTAGAAGGACTAAATAACAAGAATGAAACCGAATTTCGCATTGTCGCTCTCATTTGACGGCATCCGCTTGCTGCACAGGCAGCCGGGCGGATGGGGCCGTGTGGGCGATGTGGAACTGGCGACGGAAGATCTGTCCGGTGATCTGGATCGCCTGCGCCAGAAGGCCGAAGCGCTGGGATCGGGTCCGGTGCGGACCAAGCTGATTATACCGGACGAGCAGATCAAATATATCGTTGTCGATGCAACCGGTCTGGGCAAGGACGCGCTGCACAAGGCGGTGATGGATGCGCTGGACGGCGCAACGCCCTATTCGGTGGATGAACTGGCGTTTGATTTCGCGCCCGTCGGCAATCTGGTGCATATTGCCGCCGTTGCGCGCGAGACGCTGCAGGAGGCGGAAGCCTTCGCCGCAGAGCATCAGTTCGCGCCCATGGGCTTCGTGGCGGCAACGGGGGCTGCCAATTTTCCCGGTGAGCCGAATTTCGGCCTGTCCTCGCAAGCGCGGGAGATGGGGATCACAACGCTGACCGGCGATGGCGAACCTGCTTTCATGACCGGTGAGGCTGTGCCCACCCCACCGCCAGAGCCGGAACCAGCGCCAGAGCCAGAGCCAGCACCAGAGCCTAAACCTGAGTCGAAACCGCTGCCAGCGGCCACGCCAAAGCCGCCTGCCCCGACGCCGGGATTTTCGTCGCGCCGCCGTGAGCCGCCAGCGGTTTCTGCGCCCAAGGCCCCAAGCGTACCGGGTGCACCGGGTGCGGCTGGCGCGCCGGTACCGCCGCCTTCGGTCGAGGCGCCGCCTGCCCCCGCTTTCAGGGCCGAGCCGCGTCTGCGCATCACCCCTGAAACTGCAGTGCCACCCGCGCCGCAGCCCATGGCCCAGCCGCCCGCGGCACCGGCCCCGCATATCAGCGCCACGGATCTGCCCGAGCCTGCACCGACCGCGCCGCCGGTGACGGGATTGTCTGAGGCAAGCCTACCCCCGGACGAGGCGCGTTTTAATCACGCAGCGATGCGCCCCGGCGCCGCCAGCGATGACGGCGACTGGGACGATATCCCGGATATGCCCGCCTTTGCCGCAACAGCCCGGCGCGAGGCCTTTGTTGCGCCCGCCGCCACCGCCGCCGCCGGGGCGGGCGTTCTGAGCAGCGGCATTGACGTGCCGCGCGATGGCACTGAGGCCGGGCAAGGTGAAGCGGGCAAAGCTGCCGGAAAGAAGGCAAAGTTGGCCGGTGCCGCTGCCCTTGCCGGGGCCAGCGCTGGTGCGAAAAAGCTATTCAACCGCCGCGCCAAAGCAGCCGCTGCACCGACGCCGCCGCCTGCGATGGAACGTCAGCCTGATGCGCCGCCGCGCGCCGCTGGCGCATCGCCCAAGGACGAGGAAAAGCGCCGCCTGACCGTCTTTGGCGCACGCAAGCCGCGCCGCGAAAAAGAGGTGACGGTGGTGGGCGGCAAGCCGCGGTTTCTGGGGCTGATCCTGACCGCGATCCTGCTGCTCTTTCTGGTGTCGGTGGCGGCCTGGGCTTCGGTCTTTCTGGACGATGGTCTGGCGCGGCTCTTTGGTACGGATCGGCAGGATCGGGCGATTGCAGAGCTGCCCTCGCCCGAAGAGATCGCCGATGAGGAACCCGAGGTGCAGCTGGCCGCGCTGGACGATGGCACCGGCGCGCTGGTGGACGACGGGCTTTTGCCGCAAGAGCCGGGGCTGACCGATGCGCTGCCGCCTGCTCCGCAGCTTAGCCCCGAAGAAGCCGAAGCACGTTATGCCTCAACCGGCATCTGGCAGGCGACGCCGGTGCAGCCGCCGCTGCCTGCGCCGATCACCCTTGATGATGTCTATGTTCCGTCGATTGACGGCAAGATCTCGGGCGAGGATGCGATTGCGCTGTTGGGACCTGACGTGCGCGAGGATGCGAAACCCAAAGCGGTACAGACCCCGGCCCCGTCAGGAGAGAGTTTCGATTTTGACGAACGCGGATTTGTCCGGGCCAGGCCGGAGGGCGCGAAAACGCCGGAAGGCGCTGTGGTATATTCGGGGCGGCCTGCTGTCGTGCCCCCGGCTGTTCCACAGCGCCTTTTGCAGCCAGAAACACCGGCAGACGAGCAAAGCGCCGCGACCACCCCGGAGGCAGCCGAGCCTGTCGCGCCTGCACTGCGCCCCCGGCTGCGGCCCGAGGCGCTGGTCGAGAATACCGAGCGTCAGCAGCTGGGCGGCAACACACGCGCCGAGCTGGCCAAGCTGAGGCCGAAACTGCGGCCTCGGGTCGAGAAAGAGCAACAGGAAGAAGTGGCGCAATCGGCGCCGCCGACAGCGCAGGCCGTGGCCGCTTCGCGCAAGCCCTCGACGCGTCCCAACGGGTTTGCAAGCCTTGTGGCACAGGCCCGGAAAAATCAGACGCGCGCGCAGGAGCAACAGCAGCAGCAGACCACTCAGGTGGCTGCGGTCGCACCGCGCAGCGTCACGCCGCGCATTCCGTCCTCTGCCAGTGTTGCCAAGACCGCGACGGTCCGCAATGCGATCAATCTCAGCCGGGTCAACCTGATCGGCGTTTACGGCAAACCTTCCAGCCGCCGCGCGTTGGTGCGGCTGAAAAACGGGCGCTACAAGAAGGTGAAAGTCGGTGACCGGGTGGATGGCGGACGGGTATCGGCCATTGGCGACAATCAGCTACGTTATACCAAGGGCGGGCGCGGCATCACACTGAAGATGCCCAAGGGCTGAGCCGCCCCCGCCGGTCAGATCGGCTGGATCGTATTGGGTTCGCGGTAGCGGTCCGCCGCGCCGACGGCCATCTGCAGCAGCTCGGCGGCCGAGCAGTCCACCGCCATATCGACGGTCTTGCCGATATTCACGCGAAACATGTCCCAATTGGATTGCAGGTCGTGCATCATATCATCGGTGCGCCAGCGCACGGTGCGCCACTGCGCCGACTGCAGCGCCAGACGCAGGATCGGATCCTTGACCGAGCAGGTCATCGCAAACACCAACCGCGCATGCATGCGCAGATAGAGCTGCGGGCTGGGTGTTTCGAGGCTGGCGCTGAACCCGTTGATCGCCGATAGCTCCATCCGGGCCGCTTCCGTCAACGGGCTGTTGCCCAGCACCGCCATGCTGGCCAGCGACAATTGCTTGAACACTTCCCAATGCAGCGATCGTTCCGCCGGGTTGAGCTGGGTGGTGATCGAACCATAGCCCGGGCGCACCTCGATCATACCCTCGCTGGCAAGGGTCTGCAGGATCTGGCGAATCGGCGTGCGGGACAGGCCGAACTCATCCGCAAGTTGTTTTTCCTTGAGCACAATGACATCGCCGGGAGGAATCAGACAGATGCGTTCCCTTATCGAATCAAGAATCACGTTACGGTCAGGATACATGGCCACCTCACAGCAATCGGCATGCAGATGCACCTGTATACAATATCACCGGGGGTTGTGCATAGTGGTGTTGTAGCAACCTCAAGACGGCATACACCTTTACGAGAAGCAATCAACCTTGAGTTTAAATTTTTGGCAGCCGTTAACCTTTTGGAAAGAAAGATTTCATACTCCGGTGGCATCAGATCGAGAGTTTCCGCAAACGACTTGCGACCATGACTTTTTGGTATCACGGGGGGAGAAAACTTTGCTGCTGATGCATGTCGGCACCGGGTGCCCCTTGACTGAAAAGCCCGGCCTGCCCGGTTTTTTGCCTCGGTTTGACGCAACACAGGTCGCTGCATCGCGGCGGCCAAATGACCCTCGGCGGTGCTTTGTGAACGTCCAACCTTGCAAGCATCGCTCCCATTCGGAGACCCGGCTGCGTGCTGCACAACAAGGGAGCTTGGAAACCAGCATGCGCGCGACCGCAGCTTTGCTTCGCTTCACACTAAAGCTGTAACGAAAGCCCGGTTTCGAGGATCGACGGGACAGGCTTGTTCTGGTCTCAGTCAAAGCGAAGGCGCTTCCCATTGGTGAAGCGCCTTCATGTTTTCCGTCCAGGCAACAAGCGCGCGGCTCTGTCTGGCGCGCGTCCAGGCGCAGCGGGATTATGTGGCCTTCGCCCGCGCATCTGCTAGGCTGCAGACAGCCGCACCGAATTGGACCTGCCTGCCCAAATGCTTGACGATACAGACAAACGCCTGCTTGCCGCACTGCAGCGCAACGCCCAGCTGACCGCTCATGAGCTGGGCGACATGCTGGGCCTGTCCGCCTCGCAGGCCGGGCGCAGGCGCCAGAGGCTGGAAGCGGAAGGCTACATCACGCATTTCGCCGCAAAGCTGGACGCCGGGCGGCTGGGACTGGGCGTGCAGGCCTTTGTTCAGGTGCATCTGGGGGTGCATGATGCGGGAAATGCGCACGCTTTTGCGCAGATGCTGGCCACGCGCCCGGAGATCACCAGCGCCTGGACGCTGACCGGCGATGCGGACTACTTGCTCCGCGTCTATTGCTGTGATCTGAGCGGGCTGAACCGGTTGATTCACGAAGTTCTGCTGCCGCATCACGCGGTGTCTCGGGTGCAAAGCCAGATCGTCATGGATCAATTGAAAGAAGACGCCCCCCTGCCAACCGATTGAGGCCCTGATGGACGGATTTTTACTGCAAGCCTCGATCTACCTGGGTGCGGCGGTGCTGGCGGTGCCGGTGGCCGCGCGGCTGGGTCTGGGATCGGTCCTGGGCTATCTGGCGGCAGGCATTCTGATTGGCCCGGTGCTGGGTCTGGTGGGTACGGAAACCAAGGATTTGCAGCATTTTGCCGAGTTTGGCGTGGTGATGATGCTGTTCCTCATCGGGCTGGAACTTGCCCCGCGGGCGCTGTGGGACATGCGGCACCGGCTGATCGGATTGGGCGGGCTGCAGGTGGTGCTGAGCACGGCGGTGATCATGGGCAGTGCCATGGCGCTGGGATATGCGTGGTCGGTTTCGCTGGCGCTGGGTCTGATCTTTGCCCTCTCCTCAACAGCCATCGTGCTGCAAACACTAAGCGAAAAGGGGCTGATGGGCACCGCTGGCGGGCGCGCGTCCTTTTCGGTGCTGCTGACGCAGGACATCGCGGTGATCCCGATGCTGGCCCTGCTGCCGCTGCTGGCCCTGCCGCGCGCGCCGGTGCTGAAGCCTGACGGCTCGGTGGATCGTCATGGGGCCGAAGAGGCCCATGGCGCAAGCGCCGGCCATGACACGCTGTCGCTGGTCGCCGATCTGCCGGGATGGGGCGTCACGCTGGTGACCATCGGCGCGATCGCCGCCATCATCCTGACCGGGGTTTACCTGACGCGTCCGGTGTTCCGTTTCATTCACGCCGCGCGCCTGCGCGAGATGTATACGGCGCTGGCCCTGCTGATCGTCGTCGGCATCGCCTTTCTGATGATGCTGGTTGGCCTGTCTCCGGCGCTCGGCGCCTTTCTGGCGGGGGTCGTCCTGGCCAATTCCGAATTCCGCCACGAGCTTGAAACCGATATCGAGCCGTTCAAGGGGCTGCTGCTGGGTCTGTTTTTCATCACCGTTGGCGCGGGTATCAACTTCGCCGTCTTCCTGCGCGATCCGGCAGGGATCATCAGCATCACAGCCGCGATCATCGTGCTCAAGGGCGGCGTGCTTTACCTGCTGTCACGTCTTTTCAAACTGCACGGGCGCGACCGCTGGCTGTTCACATTCGGCCTGGCGCAGGCAGGTGAATTCGGCTTTGTGCTGACCGCCTTTGCGGTGGCGCAGAATGTGCTGCCCTATGCGCTGTCGGAAAAAGTGCTGCTGGTCGTGGCTTTGTCGATGCTGGTAACACCGCTGCTGTTCATCCTGATGGAGCTGATCGGACGCAGCCTGCCCGAGCGCGGCGAAACCTACGAGGAAGACGAGATCGACGAACAGGGGCCGGTGATCATCGCCGGTGTCGGCCGCTTTGGTCAGGTGGTGCACCGGCTGGTGCAATCAGCAGGGTTCAAAACCGTGGTTGTGGATCACGACATGAAAACCATCGACCTGATGCGCCGCTTCGGTCACAAGGGGTTTTTCGGCGATCCCACCCGCCTGGACATGCTGCGCGCGGCGGGGCTGGCGCAGGCGCATATTCTGGTGGTGGCGCTGGATGACCCGGAGGCGGCCACGAAAATCGTGCGCTATGCGCGCAAGGACCGGCCCGATCTGCATATCATCGCCCGCGCGCGGGACCGCGCACATACCTACGCCCTCTTCGCCGCCGGCGCCGACGATATCGTTCGTGAACTGTTCGACAGCGCCCTGCGCGCCGGACGCTACGTGCTGGAAAACATCGGGCTTAGCGAATTCGAAGCAGCCGAAGCCGAACATACGTTCTACGCCCACGACCGCCACGCCATGCTGGAACTGGCCGAAGTCTGGGACCCTGCCAAAGCGCCCGCCGACAACCCCGCCTTCATCAATCGCGCCAAAGAGCTGAACGCAGATCTTGAAACCGCCCTGCTGGACCTTCTGGACAGCCGAAAACCCTGACCCGCCTGCTTTCCTCTTGCACAAAATACCTCGGGGGGAGCTTCATAGAAGCGGGGGGGCAGCGCCCCCCAAATTTTTTCCAAAAAATTTGCCCTGCCCGAAAGCAGCCTAGCCCTCCGAAACGCCTGCCTCGGCGAAAGTCGCCATGCCGGAATGACAGGCCACAGCAGACCCCAGAATGTTGAGCGCCAAAGCCGCACCCGACGCTTCGCCCAGACGCATGTCCATGGACAAGAGCGGCGTTTTGCCCAGCTTGTCCAGAAGCGCCGCATGGGCGCCTTCCTGGCTGAGATGACCGGCGACCGCATGATCCAGCGCGCCGGGTATCGCCGCTTCAAGACAGGCAGCTGCCGCAGTGCAGATGAACCCGTCCAGAATGACCGGAATGCGCGCGGCACGGGCGCGGGCGATGGCACCTGCCATCGCGGCCAGCTCGCGCCCGCCCAAGCAGCGCAGGTTTTCCAGCCCGTCGCCTGAGCCGTGCAGCGCTACGCCTTCGCGTACCACGCGGGTCTTGTTGGCCAGACCTGCGTCATCGACGCCGGTGCCGCGCCCGGTCCAGTCTTCCGCCTCGCCGCCATAGATCGCATGCGCCAGCGCTGCGGCAGAGGTGGTGTTGCCGATACCCATTTCGCCCACTACCAGCACCTCTGCCGTGCTGTCCACCGCAGCCCAGCCGGCGTGCAGGGCCGCGATCACCTCTTGCTCGGTCATCGCGGGGCCTTGGGTGAAATCGCCCGTGGGCCGGTCAAGATCCAACGCATGCACGCTCAGATCAGCACCTGCGGCACGGCAAAGCTGGTTGATCGCCGCGCCGCCATGTTCAAAGTTGGCCACCATCTGCACGGTCACCTCGGGCGGGAAGGCGGACACGCCCTGCGCCGTCACCCCGTGATTGCCCGCAAAGACAATGACTTGCCGCTTGTCCAGCCGGGGCCGATCCGTGCCTTGCCAGCTGCCGACCCAGATCGCCAGCTCTTCCAGACGGCCCAATGCGCCGGGCGGTTTGGTCAACTGGCCATTGCGGGCCTCGGCGGCCTTTTCGGCGGCGCTGTCGGGTCCGGGCATGGTGCCCAGCAGGTGTTTGAAGTCGGCGAGGGTGGAAAACGGCGCGTCAGTCACGGCAGGAGTGCTCTTTCATTGCAAGCGGATGTCGCTCCGTGTTTAACGGCTGGGCAGGTCTTCACAAGGCAGGAAAGCACCGAATTGACCACAGTTTACGACAGATTGCGCGACCCGGTTGTTGCCGCGTCCCTGCTGACGCGGTTGCCGCTACGTGTGCCCGAGGCAGCCTTTGCGCGCAGCGCCGAGGCGGCCTGGGCCTATCCGCTGGTGGGCGTGCTTACCGGCGCGGTGGTTGCCGCCGCCGGGCTGGGGGCGCTGGCCGCTGGCCTGCCTGCCGTCCTGGCCGCAATTCTGGCTTTGGGCAGCGGCATCCTCGTGACCGGCGCCATGCATGAAGACGGGCTGGCCGATTGCGGCGATGGGTTCTGGGGCGGCTGGGATCCGCAGATGCGCCTCAAGATCATGAAGGACAGCCAGATCGGCAGCTATGGGGTGATTGCGCTGGTGCTGAGCCTGGCGCTGCGGGTGTTTGCCCTGTCGCTGCTTCTGGTCGCACCGGGCGCGGCCCTTTCGATCATCGCGGTCCATGTGGCCAGCCGCGCGGTGATGCCTGCAGTTATGGCCGCCCTGCCCCATGCGCGCAGCGGCGGTCTGTCCAAAAGCGTCGGGCGCGTGCGTGCCGGACCGGCCTGGGCGGCAGCCGCGCTCGGCGCATTAAGCTTGCTGGTTTTCAGCCCCGCCGGTTTGGGCACTCTGGCCCTTTGCGCTTTGCTCAT